>JAPLIX010000104.1 GCA_026388865.1 Pseudomonadota bacterium
TAAAGAGGCGTTATGTTCAAGTATTACTAACAGGCTTCTGACAGCAAACGGGCTGAAAGGGGCTTTTTATTTTTTAAATTTAACCGGGGAATACTTTAGATAACCCGTAGGTTGATGTATGAAAACAATTTCTCTTAAACAGGCAAAGCAAAAACTTTCCGCTGTGATAAAAGATGTAGAGGAGAATTGCGCCCAGTTTACCATTACAAAGCGGGGTGTTAGCAAAGCAGTTATTTTAGGTTCTCACCAATATGAGGGTTTCATGGAAACACTTGAAATCCTTTCCTGCACAGAAGAAAGAGAGGCGATTGCCAGGGCTAAAGAGCAAATCAATAAACAAAAAATAGTAACGCTTTCATCCCTTAAGAAAAAATACGGCTTAACCAGGACAAAGAATAAAGTTTAATTTTTCAACAGGAGGGCAACGCAATGCCGGAGAAAGCGATTGAAAGCACTTTTGATGCTGCTGCCGAAGTAGCACGGCCTGAACTGGAAGAACTCCTTGAGGCAATGACCGAGGAAGAGCGCAACGGCGCGAAAAAGGTTTTAAGCTGGCAGAAAAAATGGTATCTGCAGGCCGGCCACAAGCGCCTGGGCCGCATCATCGTTGAGTTTGCAAAATCGTACAAGTGCTGAAAAGCTGGTACAATAGAAAATCGGAATTTAAAAAGGAGATACCATGTCCCAGGCACCGGATATTTTCGCTGAATACGCGGGCTGGATGAAGACACGTATTATTCTCACTGCGGCCGAGCTTGATATGTTCACCCTGCTGGACGGAAAGCCGCAGACCGCAGAAGATCTTGCGCAGCACCTCAAGGCTGATGCGCGGGCTGCTGCGCGGATACTTGACTGTCTGGTCATTTTTGAGCTGCTGAAAAAAAAGGACGGACGCTACGCGCTGACCGGAAACGGCGCTTTTTTTTCTTCCCGCCACCCTGAATCAGTCCTTCCCATGCTCCTGCACATGAACAACATGTGGGACAACTGGACACGGCTTACGGAAACCGTGCAAGCGGGGAAAAATCCCGGCCTGAAGTCAGTCATTGACGCCAAGGACGAAGCGGTGACCAAAGCCTTCATCGGCGCCATGCACGTCATCGGCAAAAGCATGTCGCAGGACATTGCCTCGTCCTATGATGCAAGCCGTTGCAAGCGGCTGCTTGATATCGGCGGAGGGTCCGGCACCTACACTATCGCGTTCCTTGAACAGAATAACAACATGACCGCCGTGATCTTTGACCTGCCGGATGTCATTGCGCTCGCTGCGGAGCGCTTGAAGGCTGAAGGATATCTTGAGCGGGTCACGCTGGCGGCAGGAGATTTTTATAAGGATGAACTGCCCAAAGGGTGTGATCTCGCGCTTCTTTCAGCAATCATTCATCAGAACAGCCCGCAGGAGAATGTTTCTCTGTACCGGAAAATCTACCAGGCCCTTGAGCCGGGCGGAGCTGTGCTCATCCGCGACCACATCATGGATGAATCCCGCACCAGCCCGCCGGCAGGCGCGCTCTTTGCCATTAACATGCTCGTGCACACCACTGGCGGTGATACCTATACCTTCAGGGAAGTAAAAGAGACACTTGAACAGGCAGGCTTTCAGGATGTGCAGCTTGTGCGCAGCGGCAAACGGATGGACTGTCTGGTGGAGGGACGAAAGCCGGCTTAATTTTCACCGAATAATTCAACCGCCCGCTGCATAAGGCTCGGTATGGGCAGCTTGAACGGGCACTTCTCCACGCACTGGCCGCACTGCTCGCAGTTCGCCGGGTCGCTCTTCAGGCGTTTTTTAAGCACCTCATTGTAGGAGCGCTTCTTCATGTCGAGAGAGAGCATTTGGCCGCGCATCAGGTCCATCACACCGACAATGATGATGCCCTGCGGGCAGGGCATGCAGTAACCGCAGCGGTGGCAGTATTCTACGCCGACTTCTTTCCCCAGCTTCTCAAGCCTCTCAAGCTCCTCTTCTGTCAACGGCTCCGCGCCCCTGCCGAACACCACGTTCTTTTTCACTTCCTCGATATTGCGCATGCCGGGAATCACGCAGTCAACCTCGTGCTGCAGAATCCAGCGCAAAGACAGGTCATAGAGGCTTGCCAGCTGGCCGCCGCCAATTGGTTTCATCACCACCGTTCCCAGGTCCATTTTTTCCGCAAGGGGCATCACATTATTTAAATATTCATTCTCAATGATGTTAAAGGGAAATTCGATGACGTCAAAACGGCCGGTTTCCATGGCCAGCAGAAGGGTCTTCGGGTTGTGGGCGGTGGCCAGGATAAAATCGATCTTTCCCTCTTCGCGCGCCTCTTCAAGCGCCCTCAAGCCCCCCTGCTTTGAAAGAACCAGTTTCACCTTTTCCGGGCTGTCAAGAAAAGCAAGCTGGAAAATATCTATCACTTCACGGGAGGTGCCCTTCACCAGTCGCTCCAGAGCAAGGTCTACATCATACTTCAGCTCCTCGTAGGTCTGGCGCATGCTCTTCACGCCGAGGTAACAGTCGCCTCGCCGTGCTTTCAGCACCTCTCCGATCTTGGAGGCGCCATCCAGATATACTTTCTCCGAAGCGAACTGGTTGCCGCCCTCGTCAAGGTCAAAATAGTTCACTCCCTGGTCAAGGGCGTAGTTGATTGCCTCGATCACCACATCGGGCGGCTGGAACACGGTCGGCAGCCCGCCGTAGGCAATGGCTGACACATTGAGGTTGGTCCTTCCGAGTCTTCGGTACTGCATATAGCACCTACTTCTTCCACTCGTACTTGTGCATCGAGAAGTCCGGGTGGTACTCTTTCAGAATGATGTGCTGCGGAATGAATTTTATGATGTTGAGCGCTGTGAGGAATTTTATTACGGTCTCGTCGGCTGCTTTGCCCGACAGGTTCTTTTCCTTTAGAAACGGTCTCAGCAGTTTTTTCCCCACTGAAAGCAGGTTCCATTTTTTCATCTTGGCGTTGAAGAGCTTTGCGTTATTCCGCACGTTGATAAGCTCGGTGGTGCCGAAGATCTGCAGGCTGCGCTGTAATTTTCCATGGTCCAGGGGCTGCTCGTACACCACGGCAGAAGCCTTCGGGTTTCTCTTCAGGTTTGCGATCTTTCCGCCCGGCTCGCCAAAAATATAGATGGTAAGACCCTCGTTAAAAAATTCTAGCACCGTGGCGCGCGGCGTATCATTATACGTTGTCGCAAGCACCAGCGCGTTATGATGAAGCATCCCGCAGCCGTGCTTTCCCGGTTTCTGATCAACGCCGCCTGAGGTCTTATCGAGGAAACTGATGATATCTTGTTTTATCCGGGCCTTGGTCTTTTTTTGCGGTGCGGGCATGGCATTCTCCTTTTTTTGAAAATTAACCACAGAGGACACAGAGATTATTTTTGTTTGCTTTCTATCTCCAGCGCTTCACTAACCAGGTCAATAATATCATACACCGGAAGAAAAGAATCAAGTCTTTTTGCAGCCGCGTCAAGATTAAGCTCGCAGAACGGGCAGGCGGTGACGATAGCTTCAGCTCCGGCCTGCTGCGCGGCCATGGCTGCTTTCACCCCGATGTCTTCCGCAATCGCGCCGCCGGCAAAGATGCGCATGCCGCCGCCGGCGCCGCAGCAGATGGTGTTTTCCCTGGTGGCGGCCTGCTCAACCAGCGTAACGCCGGGCAGGCTGTGCAGTATTTCCCGCGGCGCATCAAACACGCCCAAATGCCTGCCCAGATGACAGGGGTCATGGTAGGCCACGGTGAGACTTTTTTTCTCCGGGAACGAGAGTTTCTTCTGCGCAATGAGTTTTTCCAGGAACTCAACAAAGTGCAGCACTTTTGGCTTGAGGCCGGTCTCAGCCTCCGCGTACTCATTTTTCAGCATGCTGCAGCACCCGGCGCACAGCGTCACAATAGTATCGCAGCCGGTTGCGTTAAACAGTGATATATTTTTTTCCATCATCTCACGGGCAAGCTCAAAATCACCGATCCGCTTCTGCACGCTGCCGCAGCAAGGTTCATGCTGGCCGAGCACGGCGAAATCAACGCCGGCTNNTAGCTGCCGCCTTTTTTGCCCGCCCAAGGAGAGACGGATTTGAGGGAAAGGTGCAGCCGGTGAACAGAAGCACCGGCGCTTGCTCTTTTCGCGCGTTTTTTATCCCAAGCCCCTTTGTCCATTTTCCCTTTGTTGCGCGCGGCACTCCCCAGGGGTTATCGTACTGCCGGGTAGATTTGAGCAGCGCCTTATAGGCCTGGTCCACGAACTCCGGATTGTGCTCCAGAAGATCAGCGCGCATGGCTTCAACAATCTTTGTGGTGTTGACCAGGGGCTGCCCGGTCTCCTGATCAGTCGCCCCGCACTGCACCATGCAGTTGCCGCACAGGGTGCAGCTGTACATCGCTTCAGCAAGGCTTGCAGAAGGGGCAATGTTTCCCTCAAGCATGCCCTGGGCAATTATGATTTTTCCCCGGGAGTAGAAATGTTCGAACCCCGGCGTTGCTTCACGCACCGGGCACACATAGGGCACCCGGCCGGTAACTTTACCGCCGCACACACCGCACTTTCTACAGTTATAGATGTAGCTTTTTACCGCGCTCAGTTTTTTCATCTGCTTTTTATTCATAGAGTCAACCTTATTAAACAGACAGCTGTCAGCTGAAAGCTATCAACTGCTTTTTAGCGGCGTCCACAGGCCCGGGTTTAAAATATTGTTCGGGTCAAGGGATGCCTTCACAGTCTGAAACAGGCTCCGGTAGCCGGGAGACCAGCAGGTCGCGTTCAGGTCTGCCATGAAGCCCTGGTTATAGACATCAATCGACCCGAGCTGACGGGCATAGAGCTGAAAGTCCCGCATCATGTTTCTGGCGAATGCTACCACCTCAGGGTTTTCCGTGTCCTCAAAAAATGCATCCATCTCGCCGATAAGGCTGCTGGGGTCGCACGGGGTAAAAAATTCCCAGGTGCCGCAGCAGACAAATCCTTTTTTTGCCGCCTCCTCAAGTCGTTTTGTCCGCCAGTCAAGGAGCTGGTAGTACACCTTGGTGAAGCCTTCGCGGGGGAGCGTAAAAGGCAGCCACGCGGTAAGGCCCAGCGCGTTAAACAGGGCCAGCCAGTCCATGGTCATTTCACTCTCAGCGCCTCCTGATGCTGCCATCGCATCAGCCATGGCGTCAAGCATGGGCGTGCGCGTCCCGCCCAGTTCTTCCGCACGCGCGTTAAAAATATCGCGCTTGACATCCATCTCTGCCTCAGTATGTCCCTGCATCATTCCCTGGGCGGTGAAATTGGTAACTTCACCGAAATCAGGCATGAAATGTTTCATCGCTCCGGGGCCGAACACCATGATGGGATCAAACGGATGGGGATTGACCCGCTCCACATGACACTTCACCAGTTCCAAGGTCTTCTCCAGCGTATCGAACTCAAAAATGGTTGCGCGCAGTACCGGTGGATATTTTGTGATGCGCACGGTTGCCTCGGTCTTGATGCCGAACGAGCCGCCGTCGCCGATAAACAGCCCGGCAAAGTCAGGACCGCCAAGATTTCTGTTATAATAAATGGGCTGATGAATATTGGTCCCCGGACCGCCTCCGGTTTTCACCACGGTCCCGTCCGCAAGCACCACCGTAATGCTTACAATGTCCGGCCAGAGACCTGCGCCGCCGGCAACACCCGACATCCAGCCGCCAAGGGATACGATGTGCAGAGGGGCAAAGGGTGAGAAGATGTAAAACCCCTCCTTTTTGCAGGCGGTCTGGAGCTTGCCCATGATGATGCCGCACTGGGCAGTGACGGTCAAGCTGTCATGATTTACGCGTATAACCTGGTTCATGCGGGTCATGTCAAGGAGCACGTTTTTTTTCGGCACTCCCCGCGGCTGGCCATAGATGCTCGCGCCGCCGCCGCGCACCACGACCGGGAATTTCAATTTGTTTGCCAACTTCAGTATCTGCGACACTTCTTCAGTCGAGCCCGGCCGCGCCACAATCGCGGCTTCAGTGCCGCCGAAGATGCTCGCATCATACGTATAGGGAAAAGTTGCCACCGGGTCAGCGGTGACATATTTCTCCCCGACAATAGCGGCAAGCACTTTCAGGAGGTCATGAGAAGAATTCTGGGCCATAAGCATCACATCCCGTTATGAATATTTACTAATGAAGGGGGAACTTGTACATGCCGTAGAGAAAGGAAATGAAATCGATGAACCAGGAAATCTCGGCCACCGCGATGAGCAGATGAAACAGCGGCTTGTTACCCTTTTTGCGGACAATGAGCGCCGCAACGTAAGTGAGCCACACCACAAAGCCGAACGCGATGGCAAAGATGATAACGCCGTTGGTGCCTTTCAGGTTTGAACTCAGCGCCTTGACCCCGAGCACCGGCAGCATGCTCATGAGAAAATCAAGAATAACGCCGCCGGACATGATCCAGACAGAGAGCGTGCTGCCGTTATCGCGGAAGGATTTTGCCGCGCCCGCCATGAAGGTGCAATAGGCAATGATATACAGAATCTGATTCAGTTCCACAGGCAATCCTTTCTACCAGCACCAATCCATTCCGCCGTCAACCGAAAGCACCTGGGCGGTGATATAGGATGCCTCGTTTGATGCTAGGAAGGCAACGGCCGAGGCGATTTCTTCCGCTTGACCGATTCGCGGAATGAGCAGCTGCCCGCTGGCAACCGACTGCTCGATCAGCCAGTCCGCAAACGTGTCCTTCTCCATCATCATCTCTGATTCCACTTCATGCCAGATTTCAGTCGCCACCACGCCGGGGGTCACGCAGTTCACCCTGATGCCCATGGGCCCAAGCAGCTTGGCAAGGTTCTTGGTGAACATAATGACCGCTGCCTTTGAGGCAGGATACGCTCCTGACATGCTTTTTGCGGAGCGGGCCATAATGGATGAGAGCGTGACGATTGACCCCTGGACATTGCTGTCAATCATGTTCTGCGCGCAGGCGCGGCTGAAAAGAAATGAGCCCCGCGCGTTGATATTAAAAATCCGGTCCCATTCCTCAACACTTAGGTCAAGTGCCGATGACTGGGTCTCGCTCACCGCGGCATTTGATACTGCCACGTGAACCGGGCCGAAGGTACTAATTGCATTTCTGATGAGCTCATTGATTGATTCCGGCTCAGCTACATCAACCCTGATGTACTGTGCTGTCCAACCCGTATCCCTGATCTCCTGCGCAACCTTCTCGCCACGCTCGCGGTTGCGGTTGGCGATTACCACCTTTGCACCTTCAGCGGCAAAACGGTGGGCAATAGTCCGTCCGATGCCGGTCGCGGCGCCGGTTACTATAACATGCTGGTCAATAAACCTTTTCGCTCCTGTTTCCATGATACTCCCCTTTGACCGCACATATACCCCGCTGCCTAAAAAACAATCTCAAAGACCTTTTCCGTCTTTTCTTCACCGAACACCCCGAGCATCAGGGGGTGACCGGGATCATTCTCTGCCATGATTTTCCGTACCGCTGCTTTTTTGCGCTTGCAGAATGCCTCTTCCTCAGCTTTCTGTACCGGCGCTGCTTCCTGCCACAGCTTTACATAGGCCTGGCCATATTCCTGAATAACCGGGTCAATATGCGCTACACCGTCTTCGGTCAGGCGGAACAGCGTGCGATAGGGAGAAAATGCCCAGCCGGCAAGAGAGCTGAGATCAAAATGTTTTTCCGCGACCCCGTCGCCGAATTTTTCAAGCGCGTTCGCCTTCATCTCGAGAAGACCCAGCAAATACTTTTCTCCGTATTCAGGCCACACCACAATGTCCATGACCGGCATGAAATCAAAAATAAAGAAGCTCATGCCCGGCATCTGCGTCAGATTGCACCAGAATACCGGAAAATCATAGGGGTCTTCGGGCCAGATAATTATCGACTGCTCAGCAACCGACATGGAGTGAATCTCAATGGCGGAGAAGACAGCCTTGGAGATTTTTTCTCCGCGATACACGTCTATATACACTCTGCCGTCCTCGGCTTCGATATGCTTGAGTGCCGGGTCTATGGCAACAGATTTGAGGGACAATTTTTCCAAGGCCTTTCTGCCTGCGTCGAGCAACGGGTACTTAACGTCCATGGCATCTCCTCCTTTTTATTCGTCAGCTGTTACGGTTCTATAACGGCGAGCAGCCGCTGTGCCTGGTCAGGCCCTAAAAATTTAGTGAGCGGGCCTGCGCCCGGGTCGTTTTCGCGGTAGAACTTTCTGATATTGGCCCTGCGCGCGTGCACCAGCTTCATATATTCGGAGTTGGGGTCACGCGGTTGCGCATTTTTCCAGAGCTCGACCCATGCCTTCAGATAATCTTTGGCGCAGTCCAGAAGCATATCCATGTTCTTCTTCGGCTCTTTCTTTATGGTTCCGGTGATGATGTAAGGTGAATGGATCGCCCGCACCCAGTGAAATACGCTGTTTTTCAGGCCGGACATTTCACTGTAGTTCTGATATAGCTCTTCGAGGGGATTATAAAGATAGTTTTCAAGGTAGTCGAGGTTTCTCCCCGGATCATCGCTCGGCAGCAGGTCTGCTATGAAAAAAATATGTTCTTCCGATTCATCCCAGTCCACGACAAAGTACGGCAGGTCATACTCATGCCCCGGCGTGATAATGATGACATCCGCCACCATCTGGCCGAAAAAGTTCAACGACGACACGCAGATTTTTCCCAGCTTGTCAGCCTTGTAGCATTTGGCCGAGCACTTCTCTCCCTCCAGCTCAAACTCATTGATATCCCGGATGTCCATGCCCTCGTAATCATAGACCTGGACTGGGTTCAGTTCCGCAAGCAGCTCAAAAAGAATTTTGGTAAATGGTGTGAATTGAATTTTCTCCTCCATCGTGTTGTTTCCCCTTTCCTGTTATTCTTCTATGGTTCCCATGATATCAAGACCTTCAATTATAATGGCCTTTCCCGGGCATTTGCGCATGCAGGTGCCGCATTCAAGGCACATAAATTCCTTCACCATGATGCACTTCTTTTCCTTGATTTTTAAAATCAGCATGGGACACGCTTTGACGCATTTCCCGCATCCGGTACACAGGGCTTCATCAACGCTGAAAACTGTTTTTTTAACTTCCCCCTGGTTCTGTGCATTCATACCATGCTCCTGTCAGTTCGTAGTGCTTACCAATCAATATAGTATCCGTTCGGCTGCCGAGTTCGGCAATGATGGTGTATGATGATTATCTGGTTATAAATTTTTCCAGCAGCGCTGTCATGGCTTTGGGGATATCTTCTCTATCATACCCGATTTTTTCTTGTCGGTAGTACTGCAGAAACAGCCCGTTGAACAGAATCTGGCTGGTGCCGCCGAAGATCTGCCTCAGCAGCTGAGGTTTTAACGTGGTATCGATTTTTCCCCTCCGCTGTCCCTCCGCTACTATGTCATCGATGGTTTTAAGGAGCTGTTTGTTCTCCTCATAGATTTTACTCTGCTTCTGCTTCAATTTTTTACTTTTAACCAGGTGCGGCTGCGGAAACCCTTCCCTGATAATAGTGCCCCAGTAGAGTGATTTCTTATCGTGGAGCAGTATTTCATGATACGTCCGGAACAGCGCGAACAGCTTTGCCACCGGGTCTGCTATCTGCGCAAGTTTTTTCTGGTTTATGACATTAACCATCTGGAAAAAACGGAGATTGAGCGACAGCAGCAGATCCAGCTTGTTCTCAAAATATGAGTAGACAAGCCCGGTTGATATACCGGCTTCCCTGGCAATCTCGGCTATGGTCGCATACTGGTAGCCCTTTTCTGCAAAAACTTTAATTGCGGCATTCAGTATCTTCGTTTTTTTTGAATCGCCCATAAGACGTAAAGGTGGGTTATTGAAATTATATAAAGGAATATTAGATATTTTTAACCAGTAAGGAGGTAAATTGAATATGGATTCAATTTCAATGTACTCTACTTTTATCTTCAGGTCAATAAAAAAGAATCATCCACCGGGTAAGAATGGAGATAAAAAAGGTAAACCGTTATCAGATCACCGCAGTTTTATTTCCCTGCACGCTTGGATAGAATGGTATCCAGAGACTGGTAGAGCGCATCGATGACATAAGGCTGATACTTGCCAACCGGCACCCCGTTATATATGACATGAGTTTTGTCCTGAACCATTTCTCTGACATAGGGTTGCGACCAGTCTTTGTACTCTATCTGTTTATACACATTATACTGGTCAAAATCTTTGTAATTTTTCAGCGCATGGTGGAACATGGTATCGGAATTCTCGGCATAAAATTCTATGGGAAGGCCAATGGCGTAGTCATAGCCTTCTTTTATGGCGGTCCAGTAGACGCGGTTGGTGGAAAGATATTTCTGCTGGGGGTCCCAGATGGGGTCTGCAAACTCATCCTGGCACTGGACCACATTCGTCTTCGGGAACTTGTAGGATGCAACCATCTGCTTGACCTCTTCAAAAAGTTTATCCCGGTACGCCGGGGCAAGCTCAAGCCATGCCTCCCATTTGAACTTATCCCACGGCATGCCATGCACGGTCACCGCCACCATCACCGAGGCGGTTTTCGGCAGGCTGTCAAGCCGGTCTTTGAGCATCTGCAGATAGGCGTCCCGCATGGGCTTAAAGTTCCCCATGGACGGCGCCATGATGATCTTTACTTTTTTACCCGGGTGCTCGGTCGCAGCCCGCGTCAAGCAGCTCATGCAGCTTCTCTTTCATATCAAAATAAAACATGCTGGTTTCCGCCTGCCACTGCACGTCGGGGTATTTCTGCTTTATCCTGCCCATGGCGCCGTTAATCACGGCAAACGTCTGCTGCCAGTGGGGCAGCTTTGTGCTTCCCAGCCCCTTGCCATAGTACCAGATGCGCGCCTTGTTCATGACCTTGCCGGCGATGGACGGCATGCCGCCCTGTCGGCCGGTGTAGAGGAAATAGCCGTGGTCCAGATAGAGCATGTTTGACGGCGGCATCCATTTTACCATGCCCTGCTTATATTTTTCCACGTAGGGCGTGCCGTCAAGGTCCCGGTCATTGCCGAAGGGATCGACAAGTTTGGTCGGCTGAAATTCATGATGTTCGTGAAATTTTACCGGGTCGAGCAGCGCGACGCCTGAATCCTTCTGGGCAAAATTCCTGAAGGGCCAGGGCACGATGGTGTTGAAGATTTTAAACGTGACGTTGTAGAAGAAGGGATAGCTCAGTTCTTCGGGCATGATGAGCGTTGTAACGAAGACGCCGACTTTGCCTATCGGGGTGGTGTCCTGTTTTTTATACACTTCAAAATAGTCGGGCTTGAGCGGCTGATTTTTATATTGATATATCCCGTAGCCAGCGCCGGCAATAATGATCAGCAGTATAAGAACCCATTTCAAAACCTTCATCGCTTTCCCTCCCCGTGTTCTCTGTAGATTTCTGGTTTATCCCCCATCCCGCGCAATAATGGCAGCCATCGCGGGTCCGCCGCCGGCGCAGAGCGATGCGCACCCGACCCGGGCGTTCATCTTCTGCATCTCATACAGCAGGGTTACTATCACCCGCAGGCCTGAACAGCCGACCGGATGTCCCAGCGAGATGCCGGAACCGTTCCGGTTCACTGTATCCATATTAAATTCAAAATTATAGTCAAGTTTTAATTTGCGCCCGACCCCGAGAAACTGCGCGGCAAAGGCCTCGTGAACCTCCCAGCAATCAATATCAGAAAATTTAAGCTGCGCTCTCTTCAATGCCAGCGGAATCGCAATAGAGGGCCCGAGGCCCATCACGGCGGGGTCAACCCCGGCGCTCACCGTGGTCACTACCCTGGCAAGAGGCTTGATGCCGAGCTCTCTGGCCTTCTCCTCGGACATGAGCACCGCGGCGGCAGCGCCGTCATTAACGCCTGAAGCATTACCCGCCGTTACCGTGCCGCCCTCTTTAAACACTGTTTTGAGCTTCGCCAGCCCCTCCATGGTAGTGCCTTCGCGCGGATGCTCATCAGTATCAAAGAGCTTCGTACCCTTTTTTTCTTTGATCTCGACCGGCACTATTTCATCATTAAATTTTCCTGCATGTATCGCCGCGACAGCGCGCTCCTGGCTGAAAACCCCGAGCCGGTCCTGCTCTTCCCGGGTGATGCCGAATGCGGCAGCCACGTTTTCCGCGGTCATGCCCATGTGATAATGCTCAATGGAGCACACCAGGGCGTCAAGCAGCATGGCGTCTTCGATGACACCGGAGCCCATCCGGTAGCCGCTTCTACCTTTCAGCAGCAGATACGGCGCGCCGCTCATGCTCTCGGTTCCCACCACCAGGGAAACAGCGCTCGCGCCGACCATGATGTTGTGGCTGGCAATTTCAAAAGCGCGCATTGACGAGGCGCAGAGCTGGTTCACGGTACAGGCCGGAGCCTGCCAGGGAATGCCCAGCTCTGCCTGAATCTGGCGCGCTATGTTGCCGCCGACCCCTGCCTGGATTACATTTCCGCACACCAGTTCATCTACCTGGCCGGGAGCAATGCCTGCCCGTTTCAGCGCTTCTGCTCCGACGATACGGCCCAGTTCCCGGGGATGAACATCTTTCAGAGTGCCCAGTAAATCGCCTATCGGGGTTCGGCAGGCGCTGGCAATAACGACCTTGTTCAGCATGGCTTTTCCTTTTCTATGCTACTTTCGCATCCAGCGTTGTCTGGTTCTGAATCCCGCATCTTTTAAAGAAGTATCGGTAACGGTGACTTCATCCAGGGTAATTCTGCTCATAATCATGGCCTGCTTCATGATAGCCTTGAATTTGTCAAGGGGGATTTTCCTCATGTTTGCCCCGTATTCATAGGGGTACACGCTCAATCCCTCGTCAAACTCCCTGGTTGTTCCGTCAAAGAGCTCGGCGCGGCCGTTAAGAGATACGCAGAGCAGCTTGGTGAAGTCATTCTTGAATTCTTCATGCCACCCCAAAGCCACATAGGGATTTGCCTTTATCTGATTGAGCTTCGAGGTCCCCTTTTCAGAAAATGCGTACATGACCTTTTTTACCGGATCAAGGGCGTATTCAATAGTAATCGCATAGGGCCGGTTATTAAGGACAGTGGCAAGGATGTAGGTCTTCTTTGCTTTCGAGTCGCCAATAACTTTTACCACCTGCTCCCAGAGCTTGTCCTTCGGCATAATGCCCTCATCCGCTTTCCATGAGAGGTAGTCCCCATAGAGCCAGGCCTGCGTGGCGGTTGTCTTGGCATCAAGCTTCACTTCATGGCAGTCGTTGCAGCTCGTTCCCTCTTCAAAGGCAGGGTGGTTGTCACTCAGCTTTGCCGTTGCATCAATCGTTTCCGCTTTTTTCTGCCCGGCTGCTTCCTGTGCGGCCGGAGCCTGCTTTTTCTCTTTCGCTGTTGCAGACTGCACCCCGTATCCTCCGAGAGTTACAAGGCCCGCAGCAATCAACGTGATTAAAATTTTCTGTTTGTTCATGGTGGTGCTCCTTTTTTAATAAATTATAATTCTACATTCATCTCTCTATTTATTCATATGCAAAATTTGTTTGCGTAGTCTTGTACAAATAGATGAGTCGGGTTTCTCTGAGCTGAGCGGGCATTAACTGTTACCTGCGGGTACATTACAGAACATCGCTCAGAGACAATTTCCGGGTAAGTATTTTTTTGTGGAGTTCGGGCCGTTCACGGGCAATTCTTTCCTTGTGGCTGAGAAACGCTCCCCACATAAGCCGGGGTGATTTGTACTGATTAAAAGTCCCTGCCAAGGTCTCATTTTCGATCAATGCAAAAAGATAATCGAGTTCATCATCGGTATACGTTGGAACCAGGGCAAAGCCCTGGGCCACCTGCAGATAATCATCGCTGTTAAATTCAAAAGAATCCTGCCACCATCTGGTGTATTCCGCAAAACCGTCCATACCAGAGAGTTCTTTATACACAGCACTGCCCGCACGAAAACCGCAGGTGAGAGCCCCCTGTGTTTCAACTTCTACGTAGGCAGCAGCATCGCCGATCACAAGAGTATTGCCCCGATACGGATTTTTCATGGGACTGTATGCCGTGGCCATGCAGGCCATTTTCTTCACAATTCGTGCAGTGGTAAACATTGATGCAAGGGGGCTCCTGGTGACAACATCATGATAGATCCGTAGACGGGCCCATGATCAAGGGTGCAAATGATTGATAGGCGCGGCCCATATAGCTTTTCAGTGTGCACGGCTCAAAATCCTTAAGTCCTTCAATTACCGAGAGCGTGCACAGAGCGGTTGCAAAATACGTCCTGCCCTGATTGAACCCGAGTTTTTCTGCTGTTTTTGAATTGACTCCGTCTGCAACTATGAACTTCTTTGCGTGCAGCTTTTCGGAAACTCCGCCAGCGTTTATAGTCATCTCAACGCCGGTGCTTCTATCTTCAGCATTGCAGACAAGTGCGGCAGTGCGTAATGTAACACCCAGCCTGTCGCACTGGTTCCATATTCCCTGCAACAGAAGGCCCTTATCAAATTTAACTACAATCGGGCTGTTGTCATTATTGGCAAAGTGAATCTTATGGCCACCGGGCGAGACAAAATATTTATCCGTTACATTCAGAAGCGGGCCATGGTAATCAACGTCAAACCCGTTTTCCGTAAAAATTACTTTCCCCTTAGCAATACGTATGGTTTCTCCCTGGAAGTTCTCGTCCATTATAAACTGCTGGCAGCAGGCACGGGTTATTTTAGAAACGTCTTTCCTTTTTTCAATAAGGACTGTCCTGAGCCCATTTTCAGCTGCTGTTTTTGCGGCCATCAGACCTGCTGGACCGGCACCGACCACTGCAATATCGTAACGCATCTGCTTTTCTACTCCTCCTTTCGCTCAGGTGACTTTTCCTTCAGTTCCCTTACACGCAGTTGCTCAGACAGGGAAATATTGTCTTATAATGCCTTCTCTATCAGCTCAACCAGGCTCACGATTTTGAGCGCGCTGTCTGAGGCTGCGGCTCCATCGGCAAGATTTAACTCGCACCAGGGGCACGAGGTGACCACTGCTTCAGCTCCGGTATCTGTTGCCTCGGCAATGCGCTCCTGAGCGCTGTGCAGGGCAAACTCGGGGAACGCGGATTTAACGCCGCCCCCGGCGCCGCAGCACCAGGAAAACTCCCGTATGCGCTCCATCTCTGTAAACTCGATGCCGGGAATGGCCTGGAGAATATTTCGCGGCGCATCAAACACGCCGTTCGAGCCGAAGTTTCTCTGCCGCGGCGGATCACTAAGCCCCCACTTAAGGCGCTCGCCTTCCCAGAGGTCCTCTTTTTCCCCGCCCCGTCCCAGGTGACAGGGATCATGCCAGGTGACCTTCATCGGGACCTTATTTTTGAATTTCAGCTTCCCCTCGCGGATGAGCTGGTCCAGAAGATTCACGCTGTGCACCACTTCATAATTCATGGTCTCCACTCCCGGATAGTGCCCCTGAAAAATCCCGTAGCAGCCGGCACAGGAGGTGATGACCTTTTTTACCCCCAGACTGTTGAACAGTTTGACATTACTGCGCGCGTGCTCGAAAAACATTTCATCCATGCCCACCTTTAATACCGGGCTCGCGCAGCAGGCATCGTTGTTGC
The DNA here is from genome assembly GCA_026388865.1 of Pseudomonadota bacterium. Classification (GTDB taxonomy): domain Bacteria; phylum Desulfobacterota; class WTBG01; order CAIYCZ01; family CAIYCZ01; genus JAPLIX01. Next base: position 15,500 of record JAPLIX010000104.1, read on the forward strand.
CCAGGATACCCACATCAATTCCCGCGCTCTGCAGGATGCGCAGCGTTGCCCGCGCTACATTCTGCAGGTTGGCATTGTAAGAGTAAGTGCAGCCGGCGAAGTAGAGCACCTCTGCTTTCTCTTTATTCAGGTCTTTCACCTTCAGGTTCCGCGCCCAGTGCGCCCGCCGCGTTTTGGGCTGGAGCCAGGGGTTGCCGTTCTTGCGGATGCTGTCCACCGCCGGCATGTGGCCGGGCAGCGGCCCCTTGCCCTGCTCCACCGCGTATTTGCGCAGCTCGTGCAGCACTTCAAGCGGCTCCATGTCCCGGGTAAACTTGCAGGTCACATCGCAGCCGCCGCACAGGGTACAGGCGTAGATCACTTCCAGCACCTTGTCCGTGAGCTCTATCTCTCCTTCCAGAAGCGCCCGCGCCACGTCAAAGCGGCCCTGCGCTGAATAGGCATCATAGAGGTATTCCTGCATTGACGGGCAGATGCGCGCCCGGTCATGGCTCTTGACGCTCCACGGATGAACCCACTTGCACATGGAGCAGCGCTCACAGTTCACCAGATCCCAGCGGTATTTTTCTAAGCTCATTCTTTTCTCCTTTATGTGCCCTCAGTTCCTTTGTGCCTGCCCGCTCGCCGTAGTCCCGCGCAACGGGATGACGGCGTGTTTCCTTTTTTACCTTTCATCTTCCGCATTCCACATTCCACACTTTAGAGTCCCAGCTTGCCCGGGTTCATGATGTTCTTGGGATCAAGGGTCTCCTTGATCATTTTTGCCGCCTGGAACTGTACGGCGTTGCGCGCAGTAACCATTTCAGCCCAGCTGCCGTAGGCCCGGGTAAAAACCGCGCCCAGTGCGTACATCTGCTTGCTTGCTGCAGCGTGGAGCTTTTGAATGCGGCCGCATTCCTGCGGGTCATCAGGTTTATAGAATAAATTGAACTCAAGGTGCGCGGCCCTGCCGTTTTCTATGGGCTGCAGATATATGCCTATCTCAGTGGCAGGATAATCATGGGCGGTGGCCGCCTCCTGCATCTCCGCGATGCATCGTGCTGCCCGGTCCATGGTGGTGATAAAGAAGATGTCAGCGCTGGCGCCCTTGTACGCATCCTTCCAGTACACCTCCCGGTCCCAGCAGCGGGACAGGTTGCGTGAAAAGAAGGCAGCAGCCTGCGGCACGTCAGGCAGTGCGAGCTGCGGCTGGACTCCGGCCTCCTGGGCTGCGGCAAAAAAATCCGCTTCCTGGTAGGCTATTCGCTCATCCGGGAAACGCTTCAACCCGCCAATGCAGAAGACCTGCACGTACTCAGGGAGTTTATCCTTCAGGGCCGCGAAATCATCCGGCATAGTTTCAGCAAGCATGAGCGCAAGGTTAACCCGGTTAAGGATAAAGCATTGATAGCCGAGCCACTTGCGCTGAACCGTATAGGTAAAGTTGGTGAGGTCTGTTATCGTGCGGCCGGGGGTAAAATAGAGCTTCTGCTTTGACGGCAGGGGCTCGGCCATAATGTTTGCCCAGGTGACAATGCCCAGCGTTCCCTGGCTGCGGGTATAGAGCCGGTTCCAGTCAAAACCCGGGCCCCAGGGGCCGACCATGTCCGTGTGGATGGTTTCCGGCGTGCCGCTTGCCGCGGAGCCGGTCCTGAATATCTCGCCGCCGGGCATGACGATTTCCGCCGTGTAGAGCGGCTCGCTGTAATTAAATTCCGGGATCATCATGGGGTGCGCCTCCAGATGTGCGGTGAGCACCGACTGATCCTTTCGCGGCAGCAGCGGCATGAGCGGCCGCAGGTTTTCTTTATTCAGCGCCTCGGAAAGCTCATCATAGGTCACCCCTGGCTCAATACGCGCGGCGCGGTTGCGGTGGTCAATCTTCAATATCTTTTTCCACCCGGACATGTCTATCACGACGCCGCCCATGCGGGGAATCGTGCATCCGTAATTATGGGTGCCGGAGCTTGCCGGGATAAGGGGCAGCAGCTCTTCGTTTGCCAGCCGCACCAGCCTGCAGACTTCATCCGCGGTGCGCGGGAAAACAACAAAGGCCGGCCTTCCGGGATCTGAAACCTTCTCAACGCCGACAATCGCTCCCAGCTTTTTTTTCAGCTCCTCAAGATACTCCTTCTTTTCCCGCACCACCTCCCGAAAGGGCTTGTCCTCGAGGGGTTTAATATAATCTACCTTGGCAGGAATTTTTGCAGGCATTGGCAATCTCCTTTTATTTACAATTAACCACAGAGAACACTGAGAATATTATTTCGTTCAATCAAGAACTCAGGAACTCATAAAGTGGAAAGATTAATATTTTTTCCTGATTTCCTGAGTTCCAGATTTTATTTCATTTTTCTGCCCGCGGTGTCTAACCGGGGGGCTGCTGCGGCACCGGGTAATCGGGGTTGGAGGTCAGACGCGGGTCAAGCGTCTTCTTTATTTTCAGCACCAGTTCATGGTAGTTGCAGCGGTGCGGGCCGGCAATCCAGTTCATGGGGCCCAGCGGCCAGGTGGGAGACATCTTGCGCTTGACGGCCTCGACGATAGTCTGGATATAGCCGTTGATAAACGAGGCGCCCGCCTCAAGGTCGTGCTCGAAATAGATGAGCGGCTCGGTCTCCGAAATCTGCCCGAGCTGGTAGGAGTTGAGCCAGTCGTTGTGGGTGTCGTCC
>JAPLIX010000425.1 GCA_026388865.1 Pseudomonadota bacterium
TGTCCGCTATACCTATACCACTTCAGGTTGAACTTACCCTGAAACAGTGGACACCATAAAGAGTTAGAGATGAACGGGAAATAATTATTGTACCCCGACCCTCCCCCATCGACAGATGAGGAGAACAAATAAAACTCTCTTCCAACGCAGAGTTAAAGATAAATTCTGTTAATATTTTCACACTCGTTTGGGAAGATAACTATATAAAACAATACGTGAGGCATTGTATGAAAAAGATCAGGTTGGGAAGAACTAATCTTGAAGTCACCAGGTGGGGTTTGGGCGGTATCCCTCTTGCCACGGGCATGGGCGGCAAGGATGAAGAGACCATTCAGCAGGTGCTCCACGCCGCGCTGGATTACGGGATAAACTTTATCGACACCTCACGGGTGTATATGGATTCTGAAACCAACATCGGCGCGGTGATGAAAACCCGGCGCAAGGAATGCATCCTTGCCAGTAAATCTCACCGCCGGGGCTACGATGAAGTGCTGGAAGATATTGAGGAAAGCTTGAAAGAATTGCAGACCGGATAGAGATTTACCAGGTGCATGAGCTTGAGCCCCATGAGGTCACCCAGGTAATGGGCAAGGGGGGAGCGCTGGATGCGTTTAAAAAAGCAAAAGACCAGGGAATGATTGATTTTATCGGGCTCACCAGCCACCATCCAGCCGTTATGGTTGAGCTGCTGAAGACCGGTGAGTTCGATACGGTGATGTTTCCGTTTAACGTGATCGAGCGGGAGCCGGAGCCGGAGCTGATTCCCCTGGCCCAGTCTCAGGACATCGGCACCATCGTGATGAAGCCGCTGGCAGGCGGGGTGATCAGAAGTGTTGAAAAATGTTTTAAATTCCTAAACGGGTATCCCGTTGATCTTATCCTCAACGGCGTTGCCAACCTGGCCGAGTTAAACGAAAATCTAAGGTACGCAGAGAGCGCGGACCCGCTCACCCCGGAGGAGCTTAAGGGTTTTGAACAAGAGGTTGCCCCGCTGGGAAAGGATTTTTGCCGCCGCTGCAGCTACTGCATGCCCTGTCCCAGTGATATTCTTATCCCAATTATGATTCAGCTTCCCTGGGAGATGGTGAAAGGCTGCAGCTACGAGGGGATGTCCGAGCAGAAGAAGGAGATGTGGAGGAAGCTCACGGTCTGGTGGCAGGCGTGCGAGGAGTGCGGCCGGTGTGAAGAGAAATGCCCCTATAACCTGCCGGTAATTAAGCGGAAGAATGAACTGCTGGAGATATTTTCCAAAGAATAGCAGGGGCCGTTGAATGATAGGGCAAGGATCCGGGTGAAGACCGAGGGCTTCCCGTGAAATCAATGTACCGGGAAAGAATCCTGAACCTGCAAGGCTACGATATCGGGGTCACCTGCTTCACGTTATTTGCCGAAAAACCATACGGGGCTCGGAGTGGCGCTGACCGGGCCAAAAAGGCTGCGGTTGTTAAGCCTTCTGATAAGGTGGACTAAATCAGACTTCTACTGAAGACTGCATTTATAACCGTAATCGTGAGTTTTCAGTAGTTGATATTTTTGCTATTATCTTTTGTAATCTACACTTGGCTGGAATAAAGACTTTTTAATAGCACCTGTTATTTACCGCTGCTGCCGGGCACGCTTTCCGGCAATCCCTCCGCCAGAACCATCGCCGCCGCAGCAATAACTTTCAGGACCGCCTGCACCTGCCAGCGGAAGCGCATGAGCCTGAACAGGTCGCGCGGCTGCCGTAAAAAATGGAGCCACAGGCCCGGCAGCCCGTGTTTTTTCCTCACTGAAATTATTTTTTCATAATCAATAATAGATTTCCCGGCGGTATCTGAAATGACGCGCACATTGATGAAGGGCACTCCCGCTGCGCTCAGAACAGCGGCCATGGCAGCGCTCTCCATCTCTATGACGCTTGCATTGAAGGTTTTATGAATCCAGGCTTTTTTTTCTTTGCGATGAACAAAACGCTCGGCAGTGAGGCAGTTACCAATGACAGGGGTTAACCCTGCCTGCAGGAGGACCTGCTGCGCAGCCTTATTCAGCCCGGCATGACAGCAGCAGGTGCTGCTGACGGCGGTTCTTTTTGTGTCATGGATGGGGCCCTCTTTGCGCAGGATCTGCTCGATGCGCACAATATCCCCGAGCTGCAGGCCCGGGGCTGCAGCTCCTGCTGCGCCGATGAGTACCACACAGGAGGGGTTGAGATGGTCGATAATATGCCGGGCCGCGCTCTTGGCCCGCCGGGGGCCGACGCCGGTTTCAACCAGGGCAATCTTTCTGCCTTGCAGGGAACCTTGTACCACCAGCGCTTCGGGAAAGCGCTGCTGTCCGGTAATGCGCAGTTTTTTTTTGACGGCTCCTGCTTCAGCAGCAGTCGCACAGGAGATGATAAGCATATGCGTGTGAATTTATTATAAAGGCAGGGAAGAAGCAAGCGGAACGTCGCGCGAGGCAGGGCGCTACTTATAATGAATCTGATCGAGCTTTGCCAGCTCGTTGCGTAACCGTTTTATCTCTTTCTTTAATTGAAACCGCTTTGCTACATCAAGGATGTTTCCGCACGCGACCCCGAAAAAGAAGGGAATCACTACCAGCAGATACATCGCGCAGCTAAAACTCAGCCCATAGTACGTGAGATTTGCCGGCTGACTATTTTCAGCGGCAAACGTGATGAGAAATACCAGAATAATTATAAAACCGACCGTGTTAAGTAAGGTTCTCATAGACAGCTCTTTAAAAATGGTATGTGCGGATGGACGAAGAATCAGGGTTGCTGCCGTGCGATCATGTATTATGCAGAGCCAAGCCTGGTCACTATCATTTCTATTTTATCTCTCTGAAAGCGCCAGGAGTTACCGACGCGAAACGCAGGCAAGTCCCCTTTTTTCACCAGTTTATAGATGGTGATTTTCGAGAGTTTTAAAAATGACGCCACCTCGTCGATAGTCATGATTGCCCTGTTTTCCAGCGGGTCTTTCATAATACCCCTCACCTGAAATAGCTATTCATTAGTAAGTGACACGGTATGGTATGTTTTATGGAAATAGATAGAATTCATTTCTATTGTCTTCCGAAGAATGCTTAACTGCTTAATCGCTAAAGCATTTAATTTTAAGATAAATCTATTCTTCTAAGTGCTATTTGTTTAGACTTTCTATAACAGAATTAAAAAATAATTCAATAAAAAAAATATTGCCATACATTATTTATTTCAGTGTATAGAAACCATTGCCTTAATAAGGCAATGGTATTGTTTTGTTATTGCAGGGTATGAGCATGGTATTTTCAGAACTTTCCCCAAAATTACGTCATAGAAAACCGGCAAACGGCATGACCGCAGTGAAAGGATAAGATAGAGCAGTGGAGCACGAGCGCATGGGGGTTTTTAACGCCACAGCAATATTCTTAGTGGCTTGCGTCACGACCCCGGCGGCGTGCGTATCCTGCACGGGGCAGGCAGATTCCAGAGCCTTCGACGCAGGGGAATGCAATGGGGTCTGGCAGGAGAGAATTCGCAAGGCACCTGCCGTTCCACGAAGATCAAGCGGTTTTGTTGTGGCTAAAAACCCCCCCTGCGCTATAGTAATGACAGCACTATAAATTTTGGGGAAAGTCCTGTGGCATTTTCCATAGACAAATCCATAAGTGTCTGATATTAAATTCAATGATTCATTTAACAGGATTCATATATGTGCATCAGGTATTTATATGTTTGAAGTATCAATTGAGACCGCATTCTCAGCTGCCCACCGGCTGAGAAATTACAAGGGAAACTGTGAAGCACTGCACGGTCATAACTGGAAGGTCCAGGTAACCGTGGAGACTGCGGCTTTAAATGAAATCGGGCTCGGCATAGACTTCAGAGAGCTCAAGGAGAAGACCGGCCGAGTCCTGTCACAGCTTGACCATGCCTTCTTAAATGACCTGGCCCCTTTTCAGGAAATAAATCCGTCTTCTGAAGAGATTGCCCGGTTTCTGTTCAGAGAGCTCACAAGAGAAATAGCTGTCCCGCCCGTTCGCCTGAAGAAAGTATCAGTATGGGAATCAGATAACTCCTGGGTGACATACTGCGAGGATTAAAACAGAGCAGGCAATAACCGCACGCGACCAATCTCATAGAACTATCAGTGCCAGTCAATGAACTTAAAAGATATCCAGAGCCAGCAGGATCACCGCAACATAGAGATTAACAAAGTGGGGGTGAAAAGCATTCGTTACCCCATCACGGTGCTGGACAAGCAAAACAAAACCCAGCATACGATAGCAACGATCAACATGTATGTGAATCTTCCCCATCACTTCAAAGGCACTCACATGAGCCGCTTTGTTGAGATTCTCAATACCTATCGTAAGGGGATCAACGTTGAGAACCTCTCCCAGATTCTTATGAAGATGAAGGAAAAGCTGGACTCTGAGTCTGCTCACATGGAGATTACCTTTCCCTATTTTATAGAAAAGCAGGCTCCGGTGACCAGGGCAAAAAGCCTGATGGAATATACCTGCCACATCTGGGGAACCCATAACAAAAAAGCTGACCTCATCGTGGGCGTGGAAGTGCCGATGACAACGCTCTGCCCCTGTTCCAAGGAAATAAGCAACTACGGCGCTCACAATCAGAGAAGCATGGTAACGGCTGCAGTGCGCTTTAAGAAATTTTTCTGGATTGAGGATTTGATCCGGATTGTTGAATCCTGCGCATCAAGTGAAGTGTATCCGCTGCTGAAACGGCCGGATGAAAAATTTGTCACGGAAAAAGCGTTTGACAACCCCATGTTTGTAGAAGATGTGGTGCGCAGCATTGCAGCGCGGCTTGACCGTGACGCTAACATCACCTGGTACAGCGTGGAATCAGAAAACCAGGAAAGCATTCACAATCACAGTGCGTATGCGTTCATCGAAAAGGGAACCAAGCGGTGATGTAAAAAAACACCTGATGAGCAGGTTTCAGGTACCTCATGCACGGGGGCTTCACACTATGAAAACAAAAGAGCTTAAAGAAAAACCCAGGCCGGAGCTTCTGGCGCTCGCCGCTCAATTAAAGATCACCGGCCGGCACCGGATGAATAAAGATGAATTGGCAGCCACTATTGTAAAAGCGGCACAGAAGGCCGCTGCAGCAAAAAAGAAAAAGCCGCCGGCCAGGCCAAAAATAAAAGCTGAGCCGAAACGAAAAAAGGCCCTGACGGTAAAAAGAACACCGGTCAAGATACCCGTTTCTAAAGCAGCGCCGCAGAGAGAAGATAGCATTGATAAACAGTGGCAGGAAGATGTGGAGCGGGCCAAGTATGAGCTGTTTGCTGCTCCTCCCGCACCGGAAGCCGCATCCCGGCAGGAGCTTCCTCACGAGTATGGTGAAACCGGCATTACCGCGCTGGTGCGGGACCCGCACTGGGCATTTGCGTACTGGGAGATTGAGCCGCAGCGACTAAGGCAGGCACAGCAGGCAATCGGCGACGACGCAGGTGAGGCTCAGACCGTCCTGCGGGTCTATGATATAACCGGCATTGAATTTAACGGTACCAATGCCCACCATTATTTTGACATTATTGTCAATGCCCGGACCGGCAGCTGGTACCTTAACCTGGGAGCAGCGGATAGAACCTATGGTATAGACATTGGCCTGAGGACGGCAACGGGAGCGTTCCAGGTGCTGGCCCGGTCAGCCGCTGTCCACGCTCCCCGCGCCCGGATGTCAGATGTTATAGATGAGCAGTATGCAGCGTCACGGGAGCAGTCTGAAAAAATATATGCCCTCTCCGGCGGGTATGGCATTGACGCAGGCTCTTTGTCGCTCCAGGAGATGGCGGCACAACGGCTGCAAGAGCAGGTAAGCTCGCCGGGCAGGTCCTCCCGGGCACGGGCGGGAGTGCCGCGAAAAAAATAGCAGCGGCAGGTCCGGTTCAACCGCCAGCAGGAGCTTTATAAGGTCGTTTTGCTGAAAAACGACCTTATTGACAATTTTTTCCCGGGCTGAGGGGGTGCATACAAACGCTGTACAGCGACCCGTGGATAGATAGCTTATGCTCACCCTGCTCCGCAGCTAACTGCTTAAGAACTGTTTTTTACTATGGAAAAAGGCTACCTCGCCATCGTCCTCCATGCGCACCTGCCCTTTGTCCGCCACCCGGAGTACAGCGATTTCCTGGAAGAGGACTGGTTTTTTGAAGCGCTTACCGAAACCTATATTCCGCTGCTGCAGATGATGGATGGCCTGGTGCGGGATGGTTTTGATTTCCGGCTCACCGTGTCTTTAAGTCCCACCCTGCTGTCGATGATGATTGATCCGCTCCTGCAGGAGCGGTACCTGAAGAAGCTTGATA
>JAPLIX010000221.1 GCA_026388865.1 Pseudomonadota bacterium
AAATTCTCAAACATGCCGAGCAGAACAATATTGATCTCATTTTTATGGGAGCTTTCGGCCACAGCCGGGTACGAGAGCTCCTCCTGGGGGGTACTACTGCATATATCCTGAGAAAAGCTCAGATTCCGGTATTGTTGTATCGTTAATAGAGAGAGGAAGGCTCCTCACGGGTGCTGAGCCAAGGGGCGGCACTGTATGTAAACGCCCGCAGCAGCAGGTCATCACGTCAGGGCTGCTGTGTGGCAGCGTCGTATAAAAGATCGCTTCCTTTATTTTTCCCCGTTACCATTGTCATACTACTGCACCTTGGCAAACGCTTATCCATTATCCATTGCCATTTTTATTACATTATAACGAGACCGGCAGGCAGCTATTTTTTTACTTTACAACCCGTCATTTATACATAATAGTGTCTCACTTACATGCGCTTGCATCTATACCAACACTTCTACTAATAAGGAGCATGCATGAATAAATATTTCTCGCGGAAGGCAAAAATAAATCCTGACCCCATTGCCCGAGAAATCACCGTGGCAGACCTGGTTGATAAAACATTTCTTGCCTATAATGCGGGGCGGCTGCGCGAGGCCTGCCGGCTTTTCACTGAGAAAATGATCAAGGAAGATGTGCTCGTCGGCATGAGCATAACCGGTGCTCTTACCCCTGCCGGGCTCGGCATATCGTGCCTCATCCCGCTGATGAAAAACGGCCTGATTGACTGGATCGTGAGCACTGGGGCAAACCTGTATCATGACCTGCATTTCAGCCTTGGCAAATCACTCTACCGGGGATCTCCCCATTGTAATGATACGGTTTTGCGACAGGAGAAGATCGTGCGCATTTATGATATTCTCTTTGATTACGATATTCTCATGTCAACCGACACCTTCATTCGCACCGTGCTTTCAGCGCCTGAGTTTCAGAAAAATATGAGTTCGGCAGAGCTGCACTATCGGCTGGGCAAATACAGCGCTGCGCGGGAGCGGAAACTCGGGCTTAAAGACCGGAGCATCCTGTCAGCAGCCTACACTAATAAAATCCCCATTTATACATCATCACCGGGTGACAGCGGGATAGGCATGAATATAGCGGCGCTTTCGCTTATGGGCAGCGCGCTCAGCATTGATATGAGCCGTGATGTTAATGAAACAGCTGCATTAGTGTATGACATTAAAAAGCATGGCGGAAAAAGCGCCGTGATTATGCTGGGCGGCGGCTCACCGAAAAATTTTATACTGCAAACAGAGCCGCATATTCAGGAGATTTTAAACCTCAATGAAACAGGGCATGACTACTTTATTCAGATAACTGACGCCCGGCCGGACACCGGAGGACTTTCAGGCGCAACGCCGAACGAAGCAGTTACCTGGGGCAAGATCAATCCGGGTTCACTTCCCGATACCGTGGTGGTGTATACTGATACCACGATTGCGCTTCCCGTCATAACAGCTTATGCCCTGGAGCGAGGCAGAAAACGGAAGCACAGAAAGCTCTATGACAGAAGGGATGAACTGCTGGCATCCATGAAACGTGACATACAAGACAAAGCTAAAAAATGAATAACCTCAATAGTGAACATGCAATAGGTATTTTTGATTCAGGAATCGGCGGACTGACGGTGCTGCGGGAGATTAAGAGGCTGCTGCCGCAGGAGCACATCATATATCTAGGAGACACCGCGCGGGTCCCCTATGGCACGCGCTCGGCACAGACTGTTTTAAAATACTCCATTGCCAATACTGATTTTCTGCTCAGACAGAATATCAAACTTCTGGTTATTGCCTGTAATACGGCATCTGCAGTAGCTACGGATGCGCTGCGGGAGCGCTATGCTATCCCGGTTATTGAGGTTATAACTCCCGGAGCGCGCGGAGCGGTCAGGTCAACCCGTTCCCGGAAGGTTGGTATCATCGGCACGGAGACAACAATAAAAAGCAATGCCTATCAGAAAGCCATACGTGCTTTAAACCCGCAGATTGAAGTTTTCACCCGGCCCTGCCCGTTATTTGTGCCGCTTGCAGAAGAGGGCTGGTGCGACCCGCAGGATGAGATTGTTCGTTTAACCGCGCTGCGCTACCTCGAAGAGCTGCAGGGCCACGGCATCGATACGCTGGTGCTCGGATGCACTCACTATCCGCTGCTGAAAGGGGTAATTCAAAAGGTGATGGGAGACCCTGTTACACTCATAGATTCGGCAGAGGAAACAGCACGCGAGGTTGAGAAACTCCTTGAAGAAAACGGGCTGCTGCGGGCACAGACGGGTAAAGGAACCTGTTCGTTCTTTGTCACTGATATTCCGCACCGCTTTATTGAAACCGGTAAATTATTTCTGGGAAAGGAAATAGAGACTGTTCAATTAATTGATATTCTGTAATAGTAATAAAACAGCGTCACGACCGGCTGCAGGAATAGGTATAGGCAGTAGTATGGCAGAAGCAAAGCATAAAGAGAAAAAGCAGAAACAAAATAAACGGGGCGCTATGTTCTGGCCCGTTGTAACCATCTGCTGTGCAGCTATGGCTGCTGCAGCGCTCTATTACTATAATAAAGAGCTGGCTGGCAAAACCCGTTCCCTGTTTATGGAACAGTCGGGCACCTGGAATGCAACGCTTTATTTTGGTGATGAACGCGCTGATGTTCTTATAACGGAGTTTCGCCGGCTTACCACCTCAGCTGATCCAGAAGAAAAGGCAAAAGCCCTGGTCAACGAGCTTATCCGGGGTCCGACAGCCCGGGGGGTGCGGACTTTGCCAAAGCAGACAAAGCTTATCGGGATAAAAACGGGAGATGACGGTTTATTGAGCATAAATTTCGGGTCGGAAATGGTTCAGTACCACCCGGGAGGAAGCACCGCAGAACTTCTTACCGTATATGCCATTGTTAATACGGTCACGACCAATATACCGCAAGTAAAGAAAGTCCAACTGCTGTTTGATGGTAACGCGATAGAGACTATTGCCGGCCACATTGATTGCAGCAGCCCGATTTACCCAAAACAGGAACTGGTTCATTAAATTAAAATAACACGCTTGCTCGCCTTTACACACAACAAGTATGGCTGGAAAAACACCCCTCAGCAGAGTGCGAAACATCGGCATCATGGCGCATATTGATGCAGGCAAAACCACTGCAACCGAGAGGATACTGTTTTACTCGGGCAAGTCTCATAAAATGGGAGAAGTCCATGATGGCCAGGCAATCATGGACTGGATGGAGCAGGAGCAGGAGCGCGGCATAACCATAACCTCCGCGGTGACGGCCTTTGACTGGAATGGCTGCGAGGTGCATTTAATTGATACCCCCGGACATGTTGACTTCACCATTGAGGTTGAGCGGTCTTTGCGAGTGCTTGACGGAGCCATTGCTCTTTTTTGCGCGGTTGGAGGCGTTGAACCGCAATCGGAGACCGTTTGGCATCAGGCGGATAAATACCATGTCCCGCGCATTGCGTTTATAAATAAAATGGACCGTATCGGTGCGGACTTTATCGCTGCTATGCAGATGATGCGTGACAAGTTGGGCGCCCATCCCATAGCAATACAGCTGCCTCTGGGTGCGGAAGAGAATTTCTCCGGTGTCATTGATCTGATACAAATGAAAACTATCCTGTGGGATGATACCTAGCTGGGTATAAACTGGAATTATGGAGAGATTGCGGAAAGCAGCTACCCTGAAGC
>JAPLIX010000435.1 GCA_026388865.1 Pseudomonadota bacterium
AAGATGAAAGAAGGAATGGAAGAGGAGTTTACTTACAAGGATATTTCCATCGGTGAGGCCGAGGACACTGACGAAGGCGCATAACACCCAGACGCATAACCTCTGATAATAAAAGATAAAAGGCAGATGCCGAATAATGGTCTCTGCCTTTTATGTTCATAGCGCGGGCGGCCCAATAGGTATTTTGATTTATCGTAAAGTTGTGATAGGGTAAACACCATGGAACAGCTCATCAGCAGGTTTGATATCTATCTTTACAGCTCCCCCTTTGTTGCGCTGCTTATCTCTTTTGTAGCGGGTATTCTCACCAGCTTCACCCCCTGTGTTTATCCCCTCATCCCCCTTACCGTGGGATTTATCGGCGCTAAAGCAAGCGCCTCTAAAAACCTGGTGTATGCAGCGCTGGGCGCGTTTGCCGCTTTAAGCGGGAAGCTGTTCGGCCAGATCAGCACCAGCCCCTGGACCTATCTGTTTGTCGGCAACCTCTGCTTTTTGTTCGGCCTTGCCATGCTGGATGTTTTTACGCTGCAGGTGCGATTCTTAGCAAACGTGCAGCCAGCCGTCAAACAGTCGGGCGGAGGGCTTGCGGCATTTATTTTTGGCGGCTGTTCAGGACTCGTTGCCGGGCCGTGCACGACCCCGGTGCTGGGGACGCTGCTTGCCTATGTGGCAACGAAGCAGAATGTAGTTCTGGGATGTGCCATGCTTTTTATCTTTGCCCTGGGCATGGGGACGCTGCTGATCGTGGTTGGCACCTTCGCCGGGATGCTCTCTGCGCTGCCCAAATCAGGGCTCTGGATAGAGCGGCTTAAAAAAGGGTTCGGGTTTTTAATGATTATTGTGGGAGAGCTTTTTATTTTCAAGGCTGGACAGCTCATGATATAATGCACTATGGAGAATGAAATGAACAGTCACAAACAATCAATGTTCATAGTGGTACTGCTGCTGTTTATTATGCTGGGATGTGAAAGCAATCAGGTGCAGGAGGAGCAGGCCCCGGTATCCGGCGCAGAGACTCAGCTGGCAACAGATTTTACCCTGAAAAGTTTAGACGGAGAGGAGTTCAAGCTCTCCTCGTTCCGCGGCAAGAACCCCGTGTACCTGGTCTTCTGGGCTACCTGGTGCCCCTACTGCGTTAAAGAGATTCCCCGGCTGAAAGAGCTGTATGCAAAGCTGGCCCCCAAGGGGCTAAAAATTCTGGCAATAAATATCGGCTACAATGATCCGCTATTGCGGGTGCAGAGTTTTCAGAAGAAGTATGAACTCCCCTACCCAATACTCTATGACAACAATGCCACGGTTTCACGGCAGTATGGGGTCATCGGCGTTCCCTTTAGTGTTCTCGTAGACCGCAGAGGAAAAGTGGTGTATCGCTCCAACGGGACTCCGGAGAGCCTGGAAGCATTTGTAGAACAGGAAAAGCCCTCTTGAGCAGGCTTTCATGATAAGACTGGCTCCAGACCTCGTCCGACAGCAGCGGCCCGCCTTTGCTATCCTCCTGCGCATAAGGCTACGGCAGGATAAAAAGCTACGGCGGCCCGCCTTCGCTATGCTCCTGAGCAAAAAGCTACGGCGGGCAGGGCAGGGCGGGGAGCTTTAGCGTTTCTATTCTTCAAACTCCTCTTTAAAATCTTCTACGCCTTTTCCGCCAACGCCGGTCACGCTGATCTTCCAGAAATTAGACATGGCTGGATTTTTAAGCGTTATCTCAAGCAGCTTATCCATAGCTCCTGCAGGATATCCCATCTGCCGCTCCAGCGTGCGGACCGCTCCGGTGAGCTCCGCAGGGTCAGTGAGATGATTAAGCACGCCGTCGCAGATAATGGAGGTGTAGGCCATCTTGCCCGGCGCGCCGAACCCCTCGGGGATCCAGTAAATGATAAAACATACCGGCATGCCGCTTTTTAAATAGGTCCCCTTTCTCCCCTTATTTGCCATCGTGAGATAAATATCTTTTCCATCATAGGAATAGGCCAGGGGAATGGCATACGGGGTTTTCCCGTCAGTCATGGCAAGAACACCCACCCGATGCGATTTCAGGAATTCATCTATCTCCGCCCTGTCTAACGTCTTTACATTGGTTTTAAATTTCATTCGCAATCTCCTCTACTGAGAGCTATGAGTTAGGGAGTTCAGGAGTTGAGAGTTGCAACTCATAAACTCCACAACTCTTCAACTACTCAACCTGTTTTATCTTTATGACGGTCAATGAAACTCGATCCCGCCGCACACATTGATGGCCTGGCCGGTCATGTAGCTGGCGTCATCCGAGGCGAGAAATACAACGGCATTTGCGATATCCTCCGGCACGCCCACGCGGGGAATTTTCAGTATGCGGGCATCTATTGAAGACTCGGTGACCATCTTGATGACGCTTCCCTCGGGCATTTCCATCACCTTGTCCCCCCGGTGCCAGATGGGGGTGTCGATGAGCCCCGGGCAGACCGCATTGACCGTGATGTCAAACGGGGCGAACTGAATTGCCAGTGCCTGGGTAAGGCCGATAAGAGCGCTCTTTGACGATGCATAGACAATGCTGCCGGCCCGGTTGGTTTTACCCTCGGTGGACGCGGTATTGATAATTCGTCCCTTAACGCGGTTGTCGATCATTATCTTTGCAAGGCGCTGGCAGATGAAGAACGGCGCCTTTACATTGATGGCATAAATCCAGTCCCAGAGCGCGGAGTCAATATCCTCATAAAATGCATTGGTGTCGCCGATACCGGCGTTGTTGAACACAATATGAAACTGCCCGAACTCTCCCACGGCCGCATCCAGCATTTTCTGCAGCGCGTCCATTTTGCTGAGATCGCAGACCAGCGCAAGGCTCTTCTGCCCCAGCTCTTTCACCATTGCGGCCGTTTCATGTACTTCCTTTTCCTTGATATCACACGCCGCGACATCAGCGCCCTCCCGGGCAAAGCGGCAGGCTGTAGCCCGGCCGATGCCGGTGGCTGCGCCGGTGATGAGCACGTTCCTGCCGGAAAACCTTTTCATAACTCCGTCCATGGTACTCTCCTTTACCTTGTAATATTACGTGCCGGTCAGCGTTCTTTCCGCGATGAAAGAATTTTTGCTGTGCAGAGCCAATAAGAAGGCCTCTAATGGAAAACTTAGAGGCCTTCTTGTGCTTACATTAATCGTATACGCCCGGTAAAGCGGCGTATCCTGCAGGCAGGCCTAATGGCTGCCATAGGACGACTTCTGCAGGTTGGCGATGGTGAATAAGTTTTGATCAATCTCTTTCACTCCGACTTTTACATTTTTCTGATATGCAGATCCGGCGTGCGTTCGCTGGAAGTCGGTCCAGATTCCGCCGGTGTTATACATTTTGTCCCAGCCGGTCGCCTCTTCCTTGTACACTAAGGTCCAGTTCTCATAGCCCTTCCAGAATTTCCCGTAATGGTCATACATATCGCACCAGTAGGAAATAAACGACTCGGGATCAAGATACAGGACCTTTCTCTTGTAGATATAGTCGGGGTCTTTGTGAAAGCCCTCGACCACCAGGACATTGCACCGCTCTCTCTTAACGTTGTTGGGAATCGGCTGGCCTTCAACGCGTACCGCATCATCCCATTTCATGTGCCGGGCGCAGAGCATATCCTTTTTGCCTATGAACTTCCAGTTGGTCATTTCAATGTGGTTGTCATAGTGGTATTCATCATCGTAGACCAGGTCGGTGCCGGCGATGGTGTCTGAGCGCTGGGTGGTTTGGATGCGCCTTATTCTGCGGAACTGGCTGTACCACAAATACCCGTCATCGCTTTTTTTTATATCAATAAAGCGCAGGTTGAACATTTTGGTGCCGAGCATTTCCGGGGGGGCCAGCAGTTCCAGTTGCATGGCCTTGAGGACTCCCTTGGAATTGTTCGGAAGCGCCGGTTTCGGGTCCACATCAGTGCGGTGAATATAGAACAGTTCGTTCATGGGCTGATCTGAAATCCGCTCGCGCCGGGCCTTTGTTTCCACCACCGGCCCGTGACGCATAAAGGTGCTGGCGTCCCCGTGGGTGTTATAGTCAAAATTGTACATCATTTCCGTGCCGGTTTTCGGGTCGGGGAACGGCCGGCCGCCGCCCTCGGCATAATTGACAATCTCCCCCTGGGCATTGGTCTTTATCGATGCCGAATATTTTTTTGTCGCCTCCTGCAGGCCCGGCGTATCTATGTAGCGCTGGTAGGGGACGATATAGAAATAGTAGCTCTCCTTTTCATTCCATTTTTCATTGGCCTTGTAGACACCATTGACATAATGCTCAGGCAGGAATTCAGCCACCTGGTCAACATTGGTCTTATCAATCTTTTTACCCACCCAGGTCTTTTCCCACTCACGGACTTTTGCCAGCTCCTGGTCAGTGAAGCAGGGGCCAAACCCGGCCACTTCCTCTGCATACACCAGGTGAGGGACCACAACGGTTATTCCCGCAATAAAAAAAGAAAGGAGAATAAGTGTGGTGCTGATTTTCTTCGTTTTCTGTAGTCTCATAACGCCTCCCGTGTTCGTTAACGGTTACCGTGCTGATAGCGCACGGTTAAAACCAGTCTGATAGGTCATTTTTTACAAAGCTTAGAACTCGTACCTGATTCGTATGAGAACGCTGCTCTTGTCCCAGTAGCCACCACGATTGAACCTGTTGTTGTTATGATAGATAATCGGACCGCCTTCAAGCCGCCAGTGGTTTCCCGGCCCGTAGCCCACCATCGGACACATCCACCACTTGCCGATGGGCGACCAGCTGCCCATGAAAATATAGGTCCAGATGGCATTGTTCGACTGCTGCATGATATTCCAGGAATAGGTTTGTGAGCTACTGCAGCCATACTCATGGTCGCGCGAGCTGTCAACATACAGGTCATTACTGAAATTAAATATCTTTTCATAGAACGCGGTCAGACTTACCTGCAGGAACTGGTTATTAAACCAGTATCTCGTTAAATACGGTATTTGAAACTTATCCGAATAGTTTAAGCCAAAGCCGGAGGTGTCTCGTTTAACGATATCATAGATGGTGCCCTGGGTTGTCCCGGTGGTTGTTTTATTGTAGGCGGCATTGTGCTCGTAAAACCACTCCAGCCGCCACACTGAGCCGTGCAGCGCATCAATGGTCGTCTGCATGGTACCGCCAAAGAGCTGATAGCGTTCCCAGGTATAGGGCCGGGGGCCATAGTAGTTCTCAGGTTTGATGTCTCCGCCGGTGATAAGAGAGCCGATCCCGGCGGTAACATATTTCATTGTATAATTATTGATTGCTCCCGGCACGGCGACCGGCGCCGGCGACAGCTGATTAATATAGACCAGGGTCCAGTCGATATTATAGCTGAAACCTCTCAGGCGGAGCCCGAGCTGCCAGTTGCTGGTCTGCCATTTATTAGGCTGGTATTCCTTCCACGCTTTGGTAACCGTCCAGTTGTAGATGCCCGGCCCATGCCCGGGATTAAATGATACGGTGTCCGGCCACGGTCCCCACTGGGTCCCCTCCACCGGAAGCCTCATGCCCTGAAAATATCCCGGGTTATAAATAAATTCAAACAGCAGGTTGCCCGGAAGCTGTGACTGGTAGAAGCCCCGCATCATCCACATGCCAATTTTCATTTCAGCCCAGGAAACAACCCCGGGAGAGCCATAGCGCAGGTCAAGCGGGTTCACGACATCAACGGTGCGTTTGATATCGGTTTCACCCCAGACCACAATCTGCTTGCCGATCTTGATATTGAACGGCCCGCGGATGTAGTCCGCATACGCTTCGGCAATTATGTCCTCATCCTTGGGTTTCTGATACCAGCTTCTCTGGTCGGACGGGACCGCGCTTCTTTGAGCATGATCCGTGGCCGGCGCCAGGTCATAATAATATTTGAAAGCGCCAAACAGGTTAAGGGTCTGGCACTGGTCTTCCTTGGCCTTGTACAGAATGTTTATCAGTGCGCTGGTAAGCATTTGATCCGCGTTGGTATGGTGAAACCGCTGCTCTGCACGGGGGATGTCGTCCCGAATCCAGATATATTCTTTTACAAACCCGTCAAGCCGCAGGTCACCATTCATGAGGTCGATAACTGCCAGAGCCTGCGGTGCGCTCCCTAAACTATAGATGAACGTTCCAAGTGCTACAATAATAAATGTGAGTAAGGGAAATCTTTTTTTCATTGTCCCCTCCCGGGATATATGGTTGTTTTTATTTTCCCCTTATATACGGTCCCTTCTCTGCGCATTCAGGTGGACTGCATTTAACAGCAGATATCAGTGCATCACCTCCTTACATGCCAAGTTTTTCTAAATCCCTCTATGACTTCTCTGGTTATTTTTTTATGGCCGTGATTCTTTACGCAGTATTGTTTTCCAGGGCAAGCGCTGCGGACATTTCAAGGGCTGCCGGGAATACCATGTTTGAGCGCACAAATTCCCCGGCATTGGGCATTTCATT
Source organism: Pseudomonadota bacterium (assembly GCA_026388865.1). GTDB lineage: Bacteria > Desulfobacterota > WTBG01 > CAIYCZ01 > CAIYCZ01 > JAPLIX01. The sequence continues at coordinate 6,422 of JAPLIX010000435.1, forward strand.
TTTTATGACTGTCGAGACATCGAGCTGCAGGAGGTGCGCGATTTTTGCCGGCCAGGCAGAATAATTTTCGAACCCGATGGGGATAATATCATCCACATCAAGGATGTCAAATCGTTTTTTCATTATTTTTTATGCATTTCTTTCGCAACCTTTTTCCCTCTGTCGTACGGGTAGATGCACAGGTTGAGCGCTGCCTGCCAGTTAAAAGTTGCATAGTTAAAGGGGGACGATTAATACGGGGGCAGCGCTATGTTTCAATTTCTCTTACTGCATTAAACCCTCCCCACACGGCTTCCATAATCGTGCCGGGTCCTCTGCAGTCACCAATGCTCAGAACATGTGGTCTGTTTTCAAGCGACGTACTGAGTTCGTTTTGTGGAAACAGCCGGCCGGCAAAAACCAGGCTGTCCATGGGAATCTTCTTCTCCACCCCCTGTTGATCAGCGACCGCGCCGTCACCATCCAGCCGTAAAGGAATCGTGCCGCGCAGCACCGTGATATTTTTTCCTTCCCGTATCATTTTTAAAAGCATTTCGCGGTTATGGATGTCGACAATATCCGTATCCAGTTCAGCGGCATCCTGCCGCGCACAAAGTGTAACCTGCCTGCCCCGGCGGGCCAGATACAGCGCAGTTTCACACCCTATGACACCGGCGCCCATGATAAGGATTCTTTCTCCCCGGGGCTCCATGCCGTTCAGCACTTGAATTACTGTCAGGACCTTATCACCGCCAAACGGGGGGGGCTCCATGTTCGCTCCGGCAGCCAGGATGACATAATCGGCAGCGAAGCTTTGAATATCCCCGGCATTGGCTCGTTGGTTAAGCACAACATTAATTGGTAACCGCTCTGCAAGTCCCGTGAGGTACGTTATATAATCTGCTATATCCCGTTTGAAATCAGGCTTTGAAGCCGGCCAGAGATTTCCGCCCAGCCGGCCAGAGGCTTCCCACAGGGTAACCTTAAAGCCCCGCTCAGCACCAGCGCGTGCAGCTTCAATGCCGGCCGGCCCGCCCCCGACCACCAGGAGAGATTTTTTCTGTTTCAGCGGAATTAGCGCCCGATCGATTTCATGCCCGCAGACAGGATTCAGCGAGCAGCTGGTCGGCTCTCCGGCGATCATCTGCCACAGGCAGCCCTCATGACAGCCGATACACGGCCTGATCTCAGCAGTCCTGTTGCTTTGAACTTTATTGACCCATTCCGGCTCCGATAGAAGCCCTCTGCCGATGGCGACAAAGTCGGCTTTGCCTTCAGCCAGAACCTTTTCCGCCACATCCGGGTATTGCAGACGGCCTACGGTAATAACCGGCAGGCTCGTTACCTTTTTGACTTTCGCGGCCAGCTCCACCATGCAGCCCGGCGGCTGATACTGCGGCGGATGCGGCCACCAGCCGGTCTCATAGCACCCGGCGTCAACATGCAGCGCGGCAACTCCCATTTTCTCCAGCTCTGCGGCAATCCACAGCCCCTCTTCCTCAACTCTGCCGCCCTCAAGATAGTGCTTGATGCCGAAGCGGTAGATAATGGGAAAATCAGCGCCGGCATCGCGCTTAATTGCTTCAACCACCTCCCGGGCAAAGGTGAGCCGCTTCTCCCGGGAGCCGCCGTAGCGGTCATCGCGCCGGTTCCAGAGGCCGGTCATGAACTGGTCCATAAAATAGCCCTCATGACCGTGCAGCTCAACACAGTCAGCTCCTGCCTCGCGGCAGCGCAGCGCTGCATAGCCGAACGACCGGGTCAGCGCCTCTGCTTCTTCAGTGGTTATCGCCCGGCTGTTCAATTCAGGATAATCAGGAACATAAAAGTTCGTGTTTTCCGAGGCCGAAACCGGCTTCACCCCGTCAGGCACAATGAAGGCAGGTACTACGCGGCCGAAACCGGCAGTCAGCTGAATGCTCAGCCGGCAGCCATAAGCATGTACCGTTTCTGCAAGTTTGCGCACCGCTGCAACATGCTGGTCATCAGCCATGCTGAGAAGTTCTTTTGCGCAGGGCTCCAGCTCCCGGGAGACGAATACCATCTCGGTCGTAATCATGCCGACACCGCCTGCAGCGCGGGCCCCATAGTATGCCCGTACGCGCTCACCCCAGTACTCAACGGATCCGGGATCACATATCCCGCGGATGCCCATGGGCGCCATAATGATACGGTTTTTAATCTCCAGTGCACCGATACGGCCCGGCTCCAGCAGCTTCATGTCAACCCCTTCTTACCTTATGCATAATCAAACAGCCTGATACTTATATTTTTTGGTAATACCTTCTCATCAAAAAGCCATAAGAAGACCAACTACCGGGATTGACAACTCCAGCACCTTCTTTGCACAATCTTTTATTACCGGCTTCTGCTCAAGAAATGCTGTTATTCTTTTACCATTGTCGTAGTACTGCGCTATCAGCTCTTTCCCAACAGCGCTTTTTGCCAGCACCGTATCGCGAAATTGCCGCAGCGTGCCAACCCGTGTATCGTCTGCGCCTAAAAGATAAACTACTGGACACGTATTCTCTTTAAACTGCTCAAGGAAATCTGAGGTTGCTTTAATAATCTGCTTCTGCTGTTCTTCCCTGGAAATGTCTGCAGGGTTGTCACCTTCCTGAACGAAATTCTCATTCACTCCATCCCAGTAGTAGCCAAACTGAGTGTGATTGCCTCCCTCGATCTTTATAAATGGTGTGCCTTCAGGCAGATACTCTGCTCCGGCTTTGATCTCATCCGGATGCCCGTCTTTGGTGCCATAAATCGAGATTGCTTTAAGGTCCGTGCCATCCAGACGAAAACCTTCTGACGGCCAGGAAGCCCAGAGCACAACCCCGTCAATTTTGTCCGTGTGACCCTGGGCATAGCTGCAAGCAAAAGAGCCTCCGAGGGAATGTCCGCCTATTATCCATGTTTTGATCCCGCTGTAATCGCTTATTATCTTATCTGCCCTGTTAGAGCTGAGCACCGCAAGATCACCTACCATCTTTACAATCACGGTTAAGTACCCTTTTGCTGCAATTGCACGGGCAGGGGGGGCGTATGACCGCGGGTCAACCAGCCCTCCCGGATAAAAAATAAAGCCTATTTTCGGATTCGCATATTTTGGTTTAAAAACAAAATAGGCTGCCGCCTCATAAGCACTAAAGCTAAAACTAAAAAACATGAATAGTGATAGTATAAAAACAATATTTATTTTTTGTATCTTCATAAATGTGCTCCTGACGGTTAGTAAATATATTTTGTTTGGGGGAATATGTCTTTTCGGAAATGTGCCCGGCATATATCGGACACCGTTATGCTTCAATTTTTTACCAGCAACTCATCAATTACCGGGCATGCGCAGGCACCGATCTTTCCTTTTGATCATGAGCTTATTGCTGATGCGCATTGTTACAATAAAAACTCTATCACCGGTATTATTGCCCCCAGTAACTGCCCTGCAGCACTTTTAATAGCCGGGCTCTTCTCAAATAGCGCAATCAGTTGCGCGCCGTGTTGCTTATACAATTCAATTATGTCCTGACCTGATGAGCTTTTCGCTAAAAGTTCATCACGAAATTTTCTGACGGTGTTTACCCGCGGGTCTTCTTTTCCCAAAAGATAGACTACCGGACATATGTTCTCTTTAAATTGTTTCAGAAAATCTGTCGTAGCCTGTACAATCTGTTTCTGCTGCTCTTCGATGGTAATGGTGGCGGGATTGTCCTGCTCAAGATAAGGATACGGATACGGGGAAGGATCAATCCAGCCGAACTGGGTATGATTTCCACCCTCAATCTCCACAAAAACCGTATCCGCGGGTAAATAAATAGCAGCTGCCCTGACCGCTTCAGGAGTTGCCCTGCCGTCCAGGGAGCCGGTAACAGAAAGAACCTTTAGTGTGGTGTTATCCAGCCTGTTTGCCTCGTCCACAAAACATGCCCAGATGACCACCCCGCTGATCGTACTGGATGTTTTAGCATACATACCCGCAGCGAGACCCCCCACCGAATGCCCGCCGATTGCCCATTTCTTAATCTTTCCATAATCGTTAATTATTTTGTCTGCTCTCGAGTAACCGGGTATTGCAACACAATTCGGCATGGGGATAATAAACGTCAAAAATCCCTGCGCTGCTATGGCATGGGCGGCGGGTGCATACGACCGGGGATCGCAGTTTCCGCCCGGCAGTATTATAAACCCGACCGTCGGCACTGTTTTCTTGGGCTCGAACGCATAATAGATATTGTCATCTGCCGGGGCCGGGGTCGAGCCGTCCCAGCTGTCAACGGTAACGGTGGAGAAGGCAACCGCGCTGTCGGATGCCAGCGCATCCAGAGCCGGCGGCAGTGGTGCGCGAATACAGGCAATGGCGTTTACCGTGAGAGAACCAAAGAAAGACAAGAAAACAAGCGCGGCTGCTACAGCGAGAAGTCTGATAATTTTCATAGTGCTTACTCCCGGTGCGTTAGATAATTTTCATTGTACACGATGCAGCGCATCGCAAGGCTGAAACCGGTTATTTCCCCAGCTGTGCCGGAGTGAAAAAATCAAAGCCCCCGCATCTTGACTCCGGGTCTGAATTATAGATGTTCAGGATAAATTCATTGGTCTCTTTGCAGTGGACGACGCAGATACCGGTCAAGCCCTGGTAGCCGGGGATGTACGCCGCAATTTCCTCGGTTCGTGCACTGCACGGCGCGGTGCTGTAGACCTGGTTTTTATAGGCGGCGTTTGTGTTGCATTTTTCTTTCGTGTTTTCCGGGGTAAATCCGGGACCGGTGTAATCAGCGCAGAAATAATTATTGCCGTATAATTCTGAATAGAACAGGCAACTGCCATTTCCCGAGTCCAGTGAAGAGGGCCCGTCACATACGGGCTTACTGGGGGTTATTAAAACCGGGTTTTCTTCAAAACTCTTCTCCAGCATCCAGCTGAGCAGTGCCTGGTGGCTCAGCAGTTTGCAATACCTGACCCCACGTAACCTATCATCAGAAATATTGGGGTCATCAAACTTTACATACAGACTCCAGGGCTCATAATAGAACTTGTTACCATCCCGGGTTACTTTTGTCGCCGGGTCAACACTAAGCCATGCGCTGCCGTTATTTACCGGGTTCGTTTTATCACTGAGCGGCGGCTGGGCATCATCGGGAATAAAGGAGAGCTGTTTTCCCTGGGACAGGTATTTGTCCCGCTGCTCCTTCGTCAGGACATTGTTGAGCACGGTATCGTAAACCTGCTGCTGCACATCCGCGCAGATCCCCTGCGGCTCATTGTCACTGATTTTAAAGGCAGCGTCCACGCTGTCTTTGGACTTTAATTTAGTCAGCACCACGTTATTGATGCTTGCCGACGGGGTCGGATAAGCACCTGTTTCCGTGATAAACGTATAAAAGGGCTGTATCCAGTTTTCCGCGGCATTCAGCACTGCATACGAGCCGCTGAATTCCAGCAGGGGCAGTTTGGTGGCCCGGATGTCGATATCTTTTTTCTCAATGTTGGTCATGGTCTGCTGGGCATTCCAGACCAGGCAGTCATCATATGCCCCGGCAAGTTCATAGCCTGTTTTGGAGGTATCCACTTCGCAGGTAAAGGTAAGCGGTTTTGTGCACTGGATAGTGATCGCGAGCAACAATAAAATCAGCAGCCCTAAAAAGAAATTCTTCATCTTTCCCTCCTTGCATTGTTCTTCGTTTTGTCAAAAATTAACCACAGAGCACACAGAGTTTATGAGTTTGGAGTCGAGGAGTTTAGGAGTT
>JAPLIX010000369.1:0-7421 GCA_026388865.1 Pseudomonadota bacterium
CTACCCGGGGTTAGTGTCTCTTGACAGCGCCAAGACGTTAATCCAGGTGGACTTTTTTGAAGAGCAGATGGATTATACGACCACCTTCAAGGAGCTGCAGGCGTTGCGCAAGAAATATGAAGATGACAATCACTTTATAGCCATAGCCGGCAATCCCATGCACATCGGCTACATTGAGAGCTATGTGCCGCAGGCGCTTAAGATTTTTGTCTACACCATTATCGCCATGCTTTTGATGTTATTTCTGTTTTTCCGCTCCAAGCGCGGCATGGTGATGCCGGTTATTGCAGCGCTGATCAGCGCGGTGTGGGGCCTGGGGTTCCTGGCCATGCTCAACTTCAACCTTGACCCGCTGGTGCTGGTGTTCCCGTTTCTCATCGGCGCCATGGCCGCATCGCACGCGGTGCAGGTGGTGAAGCGCTACCGGGAAGAGTCCATTGCGCTTGGTGAAGGCAAGGCAGCCTGCAAGAAGGTTATTACCAGCCTGTTTGTTCCCGGCCTTGCGGGAATTGTGACTGATGCTTCGGGTATTCTGATTATCGCCATTACGCCGATCGATATTCTGTACAAGATAACACTATCCTGCGCGTTCTGGGCCTTTGGGACCGTCTTTATCGCGTTTTTTCTGCTGCCCATCATCTTTTCCTATTTCCCGGTGCAGACAACACCGGAAAAGGAGGGGTTTCTGGACAGGATGCTGCATGGTATTGGTCATTTTATCTGCCGCAAGGGGAAAATCCCCATTCTGGTCATTGTATTGATTGTCTCCATCTGGGGATATTTCCAGCAGCTGAAGCTGCCGGTAGGGAATGTGGTGCCGGGGTCTGAGATCCTGTGGCCGTTCCACCGCTACAACGTGGATGCGTTCCGGCTCATCTTTAACATGCCGCTTTTGAACCCCATGTACATAGTGTGCGAAGGTGACAAACCATTTACCCAGATGACCCCGATCGTTCTCCGCGACATACTGAAATTTGCGCGCTACATGTCGCGAACCCCTAACCAGCGGGTCATATTCGTGGGGAGCCTATCCGGCCCGATTCCGAATTACAACCGGGCGGTGAGAGATTCTGACCCTAAATGGATATTTGCCCCTACGGTTGATATGCAGCTCAAAATGCTCCAATGGGTTATTTACACTACCGGAGCTCCCGGCGCCTGGGATAAATATCTCGACGCTGACCAGCAGCGCGCAAATATCGTCCTGTTCCTGCGTGACAAGACAGCGGACAGCCTCAGAGAAGTTATTGACCGGATCAATAAATTTATTGCGGAGGAGTCGGTCTCCACCAAGCCGGTAAAGGATATAGTGAATAAAGCGGAGACAACTTTTAACTTCAAGTATCGCCTGGCCGGCGGCACCGCGGGTGTCCAGGCAGGCATCAATGAGACACTGGTGAAATACAATGGCCTCACCACCATCATTGCCTACATCATGTGCTTCTTTTTTGTTACCCTGTTCTTTCAGTCATTTGTGGCAGCGATCTTTATCACCCTGCCGCTTCTGACCTCGACCTTTTTGACGCAGGCGTTCATGACCCTCATGAACCCGCCGATCCCCTTAACCACGGCAACCCTGCCGATAGCATCAGTGGGCATGGGGCTTGGTGTTGACTATTCGATCTATATTGTCGGCCGTATTATTGAGGAATACCGGGATAACAAACGTGACCTGAATGACGCGATTGCCGTATCGCTGGGAACGTCCGGGAAAGCGGTCCTGTATGTCGGCTTAACCCTCATCTGCGGCCTTGGATTCTGGGCAATCTCCAAGCTGATGTTCCAGGCATTGATGGGCCTGCTGCTGGCAATTGTGCTGATAATTAACATGCTGGGAGCGATTTTTGTCGTACCCAGTTTTATCTCGCTGTTTAAACCAAAATTTATAACTTCTAAACGATAGCACGCTATGTGCGGTACCAGACTGATTAATCTGCGTGAGGGAAAGAAAGGAAGCTTAACAATTATTTTAGTTGCAAAAACAATTTGACTGGGATAAGTAAATTTAAAAAATAGAGAAGGGGCAGGTGCGGACACAATTTCTGGTGCTGGTTAAAGAGGGTAAAAACAGAACGTATCTGAAAATCTATTAATCTAAAAAAGGGAGGGCTTGATGAAACGCAAAATTCTATTCCTATCAGCGATCATTCTGGTTTTTATAGTAAGCGCTTCAGGGGTACGGCAGGTAATGGCAGAGGTGCGTCTTGCAGATGACAAGATAATTCTGAACGGCACCATTAAGCAGACCATGTACATACGGACCCAGATGAACAGTACCGAGTACAAAGAGTACCATAAGACACACGTCGACTACAATCGGTTCAGCGCCCTGCTTCAAGCGCAGTTTAAAATCAAAGACTGCCAGGAAGAATCAATCAATTTTATCACCGCTCTTAAATACTGGTATGAACTGGCACCGGTTTATGATCCTAAGATGCGCAACGGCATGAGCCCCGCTGTCCCCGAAAGAGACAGAAACTGGTACTCACGCACCAAGGACCGCGATTATGTTTCCGAGGCATATATAGATTACATTCGCGGGCCATGGAATATACGGTTCGGCCAGCAGATTGTGGTCTGGGGTGAGACGGATATCAAGCGGACTGTTGACATCATTAACCCCATTGACGTCAGGCTCGGCTCTCCGGGTGTTGATGCCTGGGAAGAAATAAAAATGGGCCTGTTCATGCTGCGGGGCACCTACCAGACACAGCTTCCCGGCAGCCTTCTTTTGGAAGCACTCTATATTCCCGGTGATTTCAGGCCGGCGCGGCTGCCTGTGGAGGGCACCCATTACGGTCCGAATCCCGTCGTCAGTAAAGACGGATTTTATCCATACATGCCCTATGGCGTTACTACGTGGCTGTTTGATCAGGCACGCAAGGATGCACCGGGCTGGGAAATGAAAAATTATGAAATAGGACTTCGTGTCCGCGGCTTTAGTTATAATATTGACTGGACACTTCTCTATTATAATGGTCTGTATGACGCGCCGATTGCCATAGCTGATACGCTGAACAGCGAATTCCTTTCTAACTATATTTCCAAGGGGATTGTGGGCTCTATCACCAAAAAACCGCAGCACCCGGTATTATCTGATGAAAAATGTTTTCAGTACCCGCGCTACAGCATGATCGGCGGAACCGCCCAGACGGTTGTACCCGCACTGCATGACTCGGTATGGCGCCTGGAGTGGTTTTATAACCACAATGAGCCCTACAACCGCGGGACAAATGCCGACAGCAGCAAAATATATGATACGGTAAAGCGTGACGGCTGCGGCATGGGCCTCAACTATGGTGATAAGTTTAAGCTCGGCTCTTTCACCCACAAGTACTGCGATGATAAAATGATGGACGTGAGCCTCACCTTATTTTATGAAAAGGTATTTCACTGGGATGATGATATTATCATCTCTGAGACCGGCAGAGGGCATCGCCGCGGCGCATCCCACTCCTCAGAGATCGCCTGGAGCGCGCAGCAGTTCTTATTCCATCAGCAGTTCATGGTCATGTTCATGGGCAGCTATAATCCGATCGGCAAATATTTTATCTGTCCGATTTTTTCCTATGTTCCGGGAAACCACTGGCGCTGGGAACTTGGCTTCCCGACCTACGGCTCCAGAACACCGTCCAACAAGGGTCTGCATGATAAAGACAGCGTTCTGCTCCGCATGCGCTATGAGTTTTAAGAGCTGCAGGCTCTTATAAGTGAATATATAAGTTTTTTTATAAACAATGAAGTGAAGGAGGTTATACATGAGTTTACGAAGGTTTCAAACAAATGTACCAATGCTCTGCCTGACACTGATTGTTCTTGCGCTACTTCTTGCGGCTCCGGTTGTGGTCTGTGCGGAACAGCTTAACTTTCCTCTTGCTGCCTTCAGTGACGAGGAACTGGCAAAGGTGCGCGACTGGGAAAAGACCTGGGCGGGCAAGAAAATTGATCAGAACAATGTCGACCAGATTAAGGAGTTTTTACCAGAATCTTATGCCGGCGTTTATAAAAAACCCGAGGTCTGGTTCGAGCCCAAGGGATTCTGGTTCACCATTGTACCCTATAAGCGCTACATAGAAACCAAGGGGATGATTGAGGCGACTAATAAATATAATACTCAAGTCAAAGTTGATGCTTCAGGTATAATACAGAATTACGGGGAAACAGCTGGCATGCCGTTCCCGAATCCGGCACTTTCAGATCCTGTAAAAGGCGGCCAGCAGATTGCCTGGAATTTTGATTTCAATACCCATGGCGATGCCTATCACTGGTTCAGAATCGGCCCGGCCCTTGAAGTTAAACAGAAGACCGAGCGGGTCTCCAACCAGGACATGTACGAGCTTTATTGGGTGAGCCGTGTGGATGTTGATCCCAAGCCGAACCTTATGGCCAGTAACCCGAAGGGTATCCGCCGGGGCTATTATCTCCACATGTACAAGCCGCCCGAGTTCATCCACACCAGCATGTTCAACCTGCGCTATCTGGATTACAGCAAGAGTGATGATGGATACATGTGGTACAGCCAGTTCAGGAGAATCCGCAGAGTTTCAACGGCGCAAAGAACCGACTCTATTGACGGCTCTGACCTTATCTATGATGATGAATATTTATGGGACGGCGCAATCCCCAGAAATACGTATAAATATATCGGCAGAAAAGACCTGCTGTGTTCCCGCCAGATGGATATAAAGAAACTGGAACGAGTATCCGGGCAGGGCATGCCGAATGGCATAATAAGGGAACGCCTCAATACATTTGTGGTTGAGGTCGTGAGCAGAGATCCGAATTACATTTATAAAAAACGGGTATGGTACGTTGACCCTGAAAGTTACTACATCCAGTGGACCGAGATATATGATCAGCTGGGCAGGTTCTGGAAGTGTTTTGAGAACTGGACTAATCAGTACACGGAACAAACCACCGGTGAGATGAAAAAAGTAATTGTCGGCACTGAATTTATGGATTTTCAGCGTATCCATTGCGGCATCAGCATTCAGGAGTGCAAGGGCGTCGGTCTGAAAGAAATTGACCAGAAAAATTTCACCATCGATAACCTGCAGAAGGGCGGATACTAACAGAGCGCTAACCACGCATACTCTAAAGCCTGCCTCTCGTGAGGCAGGCTTTTTTTGTCGCTTGCGACGCGCAGCAAAACAATAATTTTCTTGACATCAATCCGGCGATTTAGTTAATATGAGCGCACTCACGACTGGCAGACTGTCGCCGGCAGGCCACCATCTTGATACGTATGTACAGGTATATATTCAGTATGCGTCATAAAAAAGTATTCCGACTCTCCCATTGCTTTCTGCATTTTAAAACAATAAATCCTGACACTATAAAACAACAATCACAAGGAGGACATGCATGCTAAGGGCACTCGCTATTGCAGTCTCAGGTATCGTATATTTTATTTTGTCCCTGCTTATCTTTTTACCTTTCCGCATGAAGCCGGTGGAGAACTACAACCTGTTTGCTTTACCCGTCCTGGCAGCTATTTTCCTCGGGCTGGTATATAAAGTTTGCACGGTTGAAAAAGAGAGCAAGGGCTATCTGTATGCTTTTTACGCAGGAATCCTTATGTGGCAGGTAGTCGGGGAAATTCCCTTTATCAAGGTTCCTGCCGGACACATACTGCAGTTCAGCGACCTTAACATTAAAATGCTCGGCGGGTACTACTATATGCTTGCCGGGTGGGTTCTGCTGCACATTTTATGGCGAAGCGGGGCAATTAAAAAGCAAGTGGCATTTATGTTCGTCATATTTCTTGGCATCTGGTCGTTTGAGCTCTACATGGATAACTATTCATTCAGGGTGCCGATGCAGGTTATGCCCATGGTATCCAATGTAATTATGCTGTTCGCCGTGGTTGTGAGTATTTTCCTTCTCGTACTTGCGAGAAAAGCGGCGACCATCGAGAAGAAAACAATTATCGGCGGTGTTTTATATATATCCATCTCGCTCATCATGATGGCTTCCGGGCAATGGAAAAAGCCTCAGGATTTTTATATTAAATATGAGAGCACCGGCATAGAGAATGAAATTAAGGAACTGCAGGAAGAGCGCCAGTATATTGAAGAAATCAAAACGACGATGGGTATCCAGTCCTATATGACTCCCAATCCCTGGGCGCGCTGAAGATAGCTATAGGAACTTGTTGTTATAAACGAGATATCCCATGAGATAATCGGAGGACACAGTATGGCAGAAAACTACACAACACCGCTTGCCCGCGCGGCAAGAATTATGGAAATTATAATCCCCTGCTACATGTTCGGCAAGGCCTGGGGAATTGCGGACGCAAGGACGGTTGACCTGTTCCGCGCCATGTTCCCCCCGTTTCTGATAGACATAGCGGAATTTTTTAAAAAAATAATGCAGACGGATAACGCCAATATCCAGCGCTTTTTTTCTACCGTTTCAGGTGCGATAGTAGGGTTCGTTGTTGTTGCGCTGCTGGCGCTGGTCATGCATTTTGTGCTTCGGGACAGAAAATATCTTGATTCCCTGCGTTTCACATCGGTCTCCCTGATACCGATCGCGGTCCTGAACGGAACGCTCTCGCACGCAATTAAAACACTGATAGAAAATATGGGCACGCAGACTGCTGACGCGCTGTATGCAAGCACGGTGAGCAGCTCCCGGGGCAATATCCTGATAGACGGCACCTTTTACCTGACTGCCATGTGGATGATGGGACGGCGGACCGGGGTCAGCCGCGGAAGACGCTACGGCGTTATTGGTGTGGGCATCGGCTTTATGGTGATCTATATGGCACTGGGCCTGATGATATCTCCCGGTGAGTGGCAGGCGCTTCTGCCTAAACTGCAACAGGCGTTAGCCCATCACTAAGAGGAGGATTGAAAATGACCATCACAAAACAGCGTTTTGTAAATATAAATAAATATGCACTCTGGGCTGCGATAATCGTGTACCTGTATGGCGTGTTCGGGACAAAGATTATACAGCCGGGAATATTTTTCGCGCTTGCGGCAGGATTTTTTAACCTGCTGCACCAGAAGTATTTCATTGCTCGTCCGCGCCTTGCAGCACACCTGTGGCTCCTGCCGGCAGTGATCGGCGCGTTCACTTATCCGGTGCTCATGGAGAAGCAGCCGAGCGGCCAGAATACCTGCAGCTGATTTTCGGCACAACCGAGGAGCAGCCGCCCAAGAAAGAGCGGCTCAAGGTAATCAGCTTCCGCATCTTTACGCAGATAACGGTTTTCATGCTCTATGCTGTGCTTACCGCTTATTCGTTCATCTACGGATCGAATGTGGCTCTTTTTTTCTGGGGCATGTTTCATGTGGTTACAGTCGCTATTTTACCGTTTCTCTTCGGCAGGGTTCTGTGCGGCTGGCTGTGCCCCAATGCGACGCTTCAGGACGGCCTGTTTAAGAACATGACCTATCCGCGGCCTATTC
>JAPLIX010000369.1:7437-12408 GCA_026388865.1 Pseudomonadota bacterium
AGCTTCCCCAGGCCATTGAAGAGCAGAGCCACAGCACCGCCATGTATCTGAGCGGCGAGGTTGACAAGAACGCCCCGTATTTCCCGTTCACGCTTCTCATCTCATGGTTCCCCATGTTTTTTTGTGAGACAATGTTCGATCTCACCGGGGACCTCTGGTACCCCATATACTTCATGTATGGCCTCTATATAGGCTCCCTGCTGCTGCCATGGAGAAAGATGTGCACCCATTTCTGCTGGCTGTCATCGTACCGCGGTATTGCCGCTCACGGCAGCCTGTGGCGCATCCGCTATAACAAATCAAATTGCAAGCAGTGCAAAGTGTGCCAGGCGGAAAAAGCATGCCCGTTCTACATTGACATCTGTGAGCAGGATAATGAAATGCCGGCAACCTGCTGCCTCTGCTTCAGCTGCATGGAAGCATGCCCGTTTGAGGGGGTTATAACCTTCAAGCGGTCACCCGAGGAAAAAGCGCGGATCAAGGCGATTGGGAAAAAGGCTGCATAAGCCTGCGCCTGCAGTCAATATGTTGTGAGAAGCCAACCTGCAGCATGGAGGGGAGAGTATGGGAAGCCTCAGAGATATACAAACGGTTGCCCTGTCTGAGATAAAAAAAAGGTTTTCACTTAATCCGGTCCGGCTTAAATATCCGTTTCCTGAACGCTCAAAAAGAACCCTGGGCCTGGTCAGGGTAGACGGTGAAGTCTATAGCTCAGAGCAGTTTTCGCGCGTTGTGATGATGAAAATAGACTTGCCGTTTTACCTGTCAGTGCGTTCCACGTTCCTGCGTCCCCGCATAGAGCTTGATTTACCGGTCTTCACCGGGGAGATAGTCATCACCGGTAAAAAGCGCATGGTCATGGTGGATATCCACCGGGCAGGGGACGAAGGGCAGCATGACGACAGTGCGCTGTTTGACCGGATGATACAAATACGGGACCGCTATCCGTCACTGCTGAAGAAATCAGGGGCTGTTCAGGGAGAAATCCAGAGCGTTTTTTCCCGGGCGGCTGTTCAGGCACGCATTACCGAAGAACAGGATGACGACGCGACCGGAGTTTTTCGTGAGTATCTGAATGTCTTTCTTGACCTGACGCAGAAAACAACGCCCCTCAGCGGAGAAGCACTTGATAAGGCAAAAAATGCCTTTGAGAAATATTTAAAGACGGTCGTTGATCACGATCCCGGCGTAAAGGGATATAAGGTGCTGTTCGGGAAAGAAAGCGGCGTGACCCGCGCACTGGATATATTTTTCGACCGCTAACAGGCTGTTGAAAAAAAACAAACCGCTAATACAAAGGGACCGGATAGTTAGAGCGCAATCCGGTTCCTTTTTTGTGTACACTATGTTCTACCACAGGCAGCATTCTATTTTTTTAAAGCTGCACCAAGTTTACGACCCGCGTCCTCAGCCCGTTTCATAACCTCCGGCATATCATATACATCATTCATCCCCACCGGCTCGGCGAGCTCTGCCACAATCTTCATTTTATGACAATAGTCGAGAAACATTTTAAGGGTCTCTTTAGTTCGCTCATGTCCGGCGCCGGCAACGGTGGTAATTGATACGGCAGGTTTTCCGGAAAGCGGCCGTTTTCCAAGTACCTCCATTTCAGCATCCGGCCCGATGCCCCGGTAATAAAGCGCCATGTTGCGGTCAATGAAACATTTTACCGCACCAGAAACATCCAGAAAATAGGTGGGCGCGCCGACAATCAGGGCATCAGCCTGCAGCAGCTTTTCATATATCTCCTGCATGGCATCCTGAATGATGCATATACCGTCATTCATCATACAGTTAGCACAGCCGGTACACGGCTTGATTTCATTATGGGCAAGATATATGAGCTCGTATTCACACCCGGATGCCTCTGCAACTTTCTTTACCAGCTTGTTGGTATTACTTTCATCGCGATAACTGCCGCAAATGCCCAGTACTTTCATAACGCCTCCTGCATAGATTAAAGAACATTTAGTAAAGAAGGAGTATATTAAAAACGGTATGTCAAGCGCAACAGAATTCTGTTGTAAATTGACTATAAAATATATTTTCAGTATAGTTTATGACGCTGGTTAAAAGTTCACCTCATGGAGTTTGTTCAGCATGGGCTCCCTGCTCTTTTCTTTAATCCTGGTGCTGATCGGCGCCTATTCCATGGCTGCCCAGATCTTTTTTATCAGAGAACTGCTGGTGCAATTTTTTGGCAGCGAGCTGTGCCTCGGACTTATATTCTTCTGCTGGTTTCTGGGCATCGCCGCCGGGGCATGGGTTGCCGGCAGGTTCTGTAAAACGCTGCAACATCCCTTGCTGGTCTTCCTGCCATCCCTTGTTATTCTGACCATTACCCCATTCATCGTGATCCCTCTCATGAGAGGGCTGCGAAGCATTATGATCGTAGCGCCCGGGGAATATATATCTTTAATCAAGATGATTGTGGGTGCCGGTATGACGGTGTGCCCCTTCAGCTTCTTAATCGGGATTTTGTTTCCAATCGCATGCAGGGCAGCAGAGCGGCAGGAAGCAGGTTCGGCTGCTGTCGGGCTGGTGTATGTGTGGGAATCCGTCGGCAGCCTTCTTGGCGGATTAATTATCTCTTTGGTGGTGATACCGGCATACCGTCCGCTCCCGGTATTCGGTTCAATTGCCGGTATTATCTGGGCAGCCTCGTTCTGGTTCTTTTTAAAACGTTACGAAGACCGTCTGTCAAAAACTGTAATCTCATTATTACTGGTGTTGTCAGGAAGCATGCTGGTGCTGCTATCCGCAGGAACGATCGCAAAATTTGATGACTACCTGGTCAGGTTGCGCTGGGATACATTTCATAACCGGTATCAGCTTTTGGCTTCACGTGATTCGCGGTATCAGAATTTAGTGCTGGCAAAAAGCGCTGACCAGTATGGTATTTTTGCTGACGGTCAGTTCATCAGCAGTTATCCGGATGAGTATCAGTCTGCCTTGAAAGCACATCTGTTCATGTGCCAGCACCCTGCTCCAGAGAGGGTGCTGCTGATTGGTGACGGCTTAACCGGAATTGTGAGAAATATACTGCAACATAACGTAAAAATAATTGATTATATTGAGATTGATACAGAGATGGTCAGCCTGGTCAGGCCGATTCTCGCAGTCAAAGACAAGAGTGTACTGGCTGATCAACGGGTGAATATTATTTATAAGGACGGCAGACAATTTGTAAAAGGCATACAGAGAACATATGACCTGATAATTGTAAATACCCCCGAACCGACAACGGCAGCCCTGAACAGGTTTTATACCGTTGACTTTTTTGGGGAAGTTAAAAATGCCCTGGCTGAAGGCGGGGTCATGGTAATCGGTCTGTCAGCGTCATCAAATTATCTGGGAGGCATAATCTCAAATTATGCCGCTTCCCTGTATGACGGATTAAAAAATGTATTTCCTTATACCCTGGTTATTCCGCAGGAGGATAAAAGTTATTTCTTTGCAGCAATAAAACCTGATCTCTTAACACCGGATTACCGGGTGCTTCAAAGACGCTATCAGGAGCGCGGCATTCAGTCTGAGGTATTTCCTGCAGAACTCTTTAGAGTGTTGGTACAGAAAGAAAGAATTGAATCGATGACGAGCGCTCTCAACAGAAATACCGGTGCTTCCGTTAACACGGATATGCAGCCCATAACCTATTTTTACCAGCTTCTGCTGTGGGAAATATTTACCGGAGGGCAGTCAGAAGCAGCTATTTTTCAAACTGTTGCGCGTTACATATTATTTTTCATAGTATCAGTGCTAATAATTTTTTGCCTGGCGCGCAGCCTGCAAATATATGCCGTAACGGGAAAGAGCGTCAGGTATTTTAATTGCCTCTGGGCAATCGGTACCACGGGATGCACCGGTATGGCCCTTGAGCTGGTCCTTATTTTTATGTTTCAAAATATGTACGGGTATATTTACCAGATGATTGGCATTATAGCAGGTTCATTTATGTTTGGCCTGACAGCAGGTGGATACTCCATAAAGAGGCTGATAGCTTCCGGGAGGCCCTGCGGCACTAAGGCGCTGTTGGCCTGTGAAATCGCACTGTGCCTGTATGCAGTGCTGCTGCCTTTTGCACTATCAGGATTGAATATGCTCAGAGAAGCGCTGCAGTTTCCTGTTATTGATGTTACTGCCTGCAGCTTTATGGTATTAGTATTTATAGCCGGCTTTATCGCCGGGCTTGAATTTCCTCTGGTGAGCCATATCCTTATTTCTCATAACAATGATATTGGCACTGCAGCAGGGCGGGTAGATGCAGTAGACCATCTGGGTGCATGTGCAGGGTCACTTTTAACCGGAGCGCTGCTGGTGCCGCTTGCAGGTGTTTATCAGGCCTGCTTTATAATGGGTCTTCTCAATGCATCCAGCGTTCTGTTTATCATGATGCAGATAAGGATGGATAAAAATTAAAATACATCGTATTTTTAGCATGATACTATCTGTATCGTAATAAATTAATTTAAGCCGGATGGAGGTGGCTATGTACGGATGGGCAGGGAAAATAGTGCGTGTGGATCTTAATGAAAAAAGAGTTTCAACCACTGCCATTGAACAATACTGCGAAGATTTTATCGGCGGAATCGGCATTGCGGAAAAGATTTACTGGGATGAGGGCCACTCAAATAAGGATGCGTTGCACCCTGATAACCCCCTCATCTTCATGACTGGTCCCCTGGCTGCAACAGCCGCACCAGCCGCCCCGCGCTGGGTAGTCTGCGGCAAATCACCGCTCATGTATCCCGAGACATTTTACAGCGGCAGCATGTCCGGCTTCTTCGGCGCAGAGCTTAAAATGGCAGGGTTTGACGGCATCGTCATAAAAGGAAAAGCAGAAAGCCCAGTTTATATAAGCATACACGATGAAAAGGTTGAAATAAAGGACGCACGCCATCTCCGGGGCAATACTAACAGCAACGTTCAGGACGCTGTACGGAACGCGGAAGGAGATAAGGCAAAGCT
>JAPLIX010000192.1 GCA_026388865.1 Pseudomonadota bacterium
CCAAGTTCATAGCGGACTTACACCGCCAAGTTATCGCCCATGCCGGGCACACTAAAAAACCCGGCACCTGACAAGGGCCGGGTTTTTTATCTGCTCTCGGTCAATCAATTAATAATCCCACAGATTACCTTCTGTACCCGGGAGAAGTTTATTTATCTCATCCATCTTTTTCATCATCCGGTCGGCTTCCTGATTCGTGATTTTCTTGCCGCTCTTCAGTTCTGCCCTGGTATTCATCAAGAGGTTTATCTGATAAAGGGGATTTATTAATAAGCCCGCGTCATTTGAGCGCTTTAACATCCTTCTCAAGCACACTGTACGGCTGATAACCGATATATTTTTTTACCACGTTTTTGTCTTTATTAATGAGATATATCGTAGGAAGCATTACAACACCGTATTGTTTGGCGATTTCCCGGTTGCCCACCAGATAGGGAAACCTCATCTTGGTTTCGGCGGCAAAGCTTTTCATGGCCTGCTTATCAGGCTCGCTGTCAATATCAATTTTAAATATCATGAGACCTGATGATTTATAGTCTTCATAGAGTTTAACAAGATCGGGAACCATTTCTCTGCAGGGCTTACAATAGCGCGAGCCAAATTCAAGAATAAACATTTTATAACCACACTGACCGAGGGTGACGGTGTTGCCGTCTATTATATTTTCCAGAGAAAAGTCAATAGCCTTCGTGGCACCCCCGGGAAGAAAGCCTGCTGCACTGGTACTCAGTAGATGGTTCAATACCAGCACTGACAGCAGAAACACTACCTGCCGGAAGCATACATTTTTATTATCTGTCATCATCATCATGTATCCTTTGGTATAGTTAAAAGACACGCCTTATTTCAAGAATCATATACTCAAACGTGGAGGGTGCTGCTCATCCGGCGGGGTTGAGGAAATGGGTTGTTCGTTTGCGACCCTATCTTTAAATATAACAAAATTATTCTGGTATTGCAAATTATTCCCCGGACTTTTAATTTTAAACTGTTGATAAAAAATGCTATTGCAGTATGCATATATTATCTGCTACATAAGATAATCAAACAGTTTCGCCGCACAGGCTCTGCTGTTTGCCCTGGAACTCACCTGTGCAGTGAGCGCCCGAGGGGATGATGTTATGGCCCTCTGAGGCGGGATGGTCATAATGCTAAACCGGTTTAAAAAGGAGGACATCTATGGCACAATTAAAAGAAGTGTATAAATGCGAGATATGCGGCAATATTATTGAAGTGCTGCATGCGGGGGGAGGAAAATTTATCTGCTGCGGGAAAGAGATGAAGCTTATGAAAGAAAATACAGTTGAAGCAGCAGTGGAAAAGCATGTGCCGGTTATTGAGCAAAAAGGCTCAACAGTCACGGTTAAAGTGGGCAGCGTCGAGCATCCCATGGAAGAAAAGCACTATATTGAATTTATTGAGATTATGACAGATTCAAAAATATACCGGCAGTATTTAAAACCCGGAGAAAAACCTGCCGCCACTTTTTCGATTGAAGGGAATGTTGCCGGAGCCAGGGAATACTGTAATCTGCATGGACTGTGGAAGAATAATTAAGAGTGGCGACGCTGCGAGGGAAGTTTTAATCATCCATACCTAACCCGGACAAGCCGGAACCAAATCCGAATAGCGAAATCAGAAATTCGAAACAAATTCAAAAGACCAAAGCGGATAATTTAAAACGACTCTCGTGAAATATGCTGTTTTGAAGTTTGGAACATTTTTATTTTTAATTTGTTTCGTGCTTCGATATTCGTATTTCGAATTTTTCTTGCCAAAAAAACACGAAAATAACAACTAAGCCTAAAGGAGTGTACCGGTGGAAAAATATGAATGCACCATCTGCGGTTATGTATATGACCCTGCAGCAGGTGATCCCGAACATGGTATAAAACCGGGGACGCCGTTCGCAGAGCTTCCTGATGACTGGGTTTGTCCCCTGTGCGGCGCGGCCAAGGATATGTTTGAAAAGGCCGCATAACAGGCTGCCATTATTGATCCGTTGATCTGTTTTGTTTCTCAGTTATATTTTCCAAGTGGGGCAGTTGAAGATACCAGCTGTATCTTCAGTGCCCCCTTCTGTTTTTTTAATGAAACAGCTATCGATTAAAATACTGTTTCATATTCCGCTCAAGCAGGAAGGGTGAGATGGACACATCCCCGGAATACCCTGTATTTAAAGAG
>JAPLIX010000463.1 GCA_026388865.1 Pseudomonadota bacterium
CCTAAGCGTAAAGGAAGCGGCCAGTGCCTATGATGTAACCTCTTTTCTTATGGAGACACAAAAAGAGGGTTCTTTGATAAATGAACTTGCCCGTACGGTCTGCGATGGCGGCTGGAAGCTGCGGGAAATACGGCCGGTAGACATGACCCTGGAAGAGATATTTATAAAACTGGTAACCAAGGAGTAGAGGCGGAGCTCGGGATTCGGGGCTGGGGGTTAGGGAAATGCGGAACGTGGAATGCGGATTGCGGAATGGAAAACGGCGAGAGGCAGAAGGCACAAAGAAATTTCAGATTGCAGATTGAAGATTTTAGCTTGCAGCATGCGAATTAAATTCGTGACTTGTGACCAAAAAAACGGGGCACGAGCGACCCGTCCTCCGCCCGCCTTCCGAAGCACGCTTCCCGTCCTCCGCAGTAGGCTGCTACGGAGGGAGGATGTGCGGAGGGCAGGTAGCACTGAAAAGTGTGGCCGGTCGAAATTCAAACGGGTACTCAGCAATCATCAATAATGTTTGTTCACAGACTGCGGAGGGTGGACGAGACACGGGTAACATTTACTATGAACACGTTTACCATACTAAAAAGAGAATTGAAGGCATACTTCACCTCTCTCATTGCCTATATCGTCATAGCTGTCTTTCTGGTCATTTCCGGGTACTTCTTCTACACCAACCTGGTCATGTTTGTCATGTGGGTAGGCTCAGATGTGAAGACCGGGCTCTGGCAGTATACCTTCCAGGATATGCGTTTTATTCTGCTGCTGCTGCTGCCGCTGCTCACCATGCGCCTGTTTGCCGAGGAGAAGAAGCTGGGCACTATTGAGCTTCTGTTTACCAATCCGCTGCGGGACAGCGAAATACTCTTTGGCAAATATCTGGCATGCCTGGCGGTTTTTTTTTTTTTTCTTGTTCTGACCGTACTCTATCCCATACTTCTTGCCATAGTCTATAATGTTGACATCGGCCCGGTTGCTGCCGGCTATGCAGGGCTTTTTCTGCTGGGTGCCGCGTTTATCGCCTGCGGCATTTTTATCTCATCGCTCACTGAAAATCAGATCGTTGCTGCCATAGCAACCATGGGAGTGCTGGTGTTTTTCTGGTTCATTGACTGGAATGAGGGGATTGCCGGTGAAAAGGCCATGGTTGTGCTTCACCAGTTTTCCCTGTTTGAGCATTTCTTTAACTTTACCAGGGGTGTGATTGAGACGGAAGACATTGTCTACTATCTGAGCCTGATTGCATTTTTCCTGTTCCTGACCCAGCGGTCAATGGAATCGAGAAAGTGGCGAGGCCTGGCATGAATCCTGGGCAGCGGACATCAACGCAGGTTCTGGTGCGCTGGGTAGAGCTGGCGCTGCTGGTCTCTTTTTTTACCGGCATTCTTATCCTGGTAAATATTATGGCCTACCGCCACAGCACGCGCTTTGATTTAACGCCGGGAAAGAAGTTCACCCTTTCTCCCCAGTCACTGCAAATTCTCTCTTCCCTGACCGATGATCTGGAAGTAACCATTTTCTACAAAAAGGGGGAGGAGGGGACCTATCAGGACCTTCTGAAAATGCTTTCCCGTGCCAGCGATAAATTTCATTACCATGTAATCGATCTGGATAAAAATCCGGCCAGGGCGCAAAGCTATGGCGTCCGGGACTATGGTGCCGGAGTCGCCGAATACCGGGGCCGGAGGGAGTTCCTGCGCGTCACGAGCGAGGAAAACCTGATTAATGCAATCCTGCGCCTCAAGGATACTGCCGTAAGGACGGTGCGCTTTATTACCGGTCACGGGGAAAAAAGCATTACCTCCAGCGATAAAAAAAACAGCTACAGTAATGTCAAGAGTGCTTTAGAGCTGGAGAACTACAGGGTGGAAGAACTGCTTCTGCTCCAGACCGGCAAAGTCCCCGACGATACTGCTGTTCTGTTCATAGACGGCCCGCAGAAAGATTTTTCTTCGCAGGAAATTTCAGCTGTTGAGCACTATCTGAAAAAAGGCGGGCGGGCGCTGTTTCTGTGTGATCCGTCTCCCCTGCCGCGCCTGGAAGATTTTCTAAAAACCTTCGGCCTGGAACTTTCCCGCGATTTTGTCGTCGACCGCGAAAGCAAGCTGTATGAGCTTGATGAAATGACCCCCCTGATATTTCCGGATAAGAACAGCCCCGTCACCAGCCGGATGAAAGAGGCAGCACTGTTTCCGCTATGCAGATCAGTCATTCCCGCCGGGCAACCCCGGAATGATCTTTTTGTCACGGTTATCGCACGCTCCGGCCCGCACAGCTGGGCAGAGCGAAACACCCAGAGCGTGTATAATGGCAGTGCAGGATTTGACCAGGAGAGTGATGCTCCGGGGCCCGTGCCGGTAGCAGTAACGGTAGAAGGCACACCACCTGCCGGGCAGGAAGCGCAGCCGTCCGGCCGGGTGCCGCGCGCAGCACTGCGCCTGGCGGTGATGGGCGACTCAGACTTTATCACCAATCAGTACCTGGATGTCCTGGGCAATAGGGACTTGTTCTTGAACACCATCAACTGGCTTGCAGAGCGGGCCGACCTGGTCACCATCAGGGCTAAAACAGAACAGACCGCAGTCTCCATGCTGTTTCTGACCGAGGGGGAGAATCAGCTCATTCTCTGGGCGGCAGTTATAATTGAGCCGGCGCTGGTTGTGCTCGCCGGTATAGCAGTGGTTCTGTGGCGGAGGCGGTTCAGGAGATGAAAATACAACGGATGCTTCTCTTTGCCGCAGTGTTTTGCGCACTGCTTGGCTATGTGGTAATCTTTGAGTCCCCGGCACTGAAAAAATCAAAGGCAGCTCCGCAACCGCTGGTCAAAGTATTTTCCTTTCCGGAAGGCGCTATAAAGAGCATGGAACAGCTCTGGGAATTGTCATCTCCTGACCATGCAGTACTTAATCAGGATCAGGTGGAAAGCCTGCTCTCTTCCATAACCGGCCTGGTAAGAATAGAGGTGGTGAGTGAGGGGACAGAAGAGCTGAGCCAGTATGGCCTGGGAAATCCTGACATGAGCATTACCCTCGCCCTTGAGGCAGCACCGCCGGTCACGCTCTTTATCGGCAATAACTGTCCTACCGGGGTCAGCATGTATGGCCTGATCAAAGGAACAAAAGAAGTGATGCAGATTGGCACCCTGCTCAGGTTTTCCATCAATTCCTTTCTTGATATATTTGCCCGCCCTGCTTCTCGCTGACGGCTTCAGTGGCGCGTTGTATGCCCCCACATCTTCTTAAAAAAATCCAGGCAGCATTTTTTTATTTTTTTATTGATATTTTTTTGGTATGTATGGTACAAGCCAGTTCTTGCTTTCCTGCACCGTATCAGGCAAG
>JAPLIX010000466.1 GCA_026388865.1 Pseudomonadota bacterium
GTGATAATCCACATAATCAACGTCATAGGCATCACCATCTTTGAACTTAAAAACTATTCGCCAATTACCTGAAACCTTGACCGCCCATTTCCCTTTCAGTTGACCTTTCAACGGATGTAAGTCTGAACCTGGATAACTCATGTCTTTAACAGCAGGCGCTGCATCGAGTCGGTCTAAAATGCCTGCTATTTTCTCAGCATGGCCTGGCTGAATGCCTTTTCTTGTACCATCGTAAAAGAAGTCTTCCAGTCCCTTGTGATAAAATGTTTTTATCATATTTATATCGTAACCTTTTAGGTTACGCATGTCAACTATTTGTTTGTAACAGATAAAAGTAAGGACAGAAGACAGTGATAACCTCTGCCCTTATAAGGTTAGCCACTGAAAACACCCGTCCTCCGAAGCGTTTCTGCCTGCCCTCCGCACGAAGCGTGCTTCGGAAGGCGGGCGGAGGGTGGACAGAAAGGCACAGAATCAATAGTTTCCTGAAAGTTCTATGCCCCTCTGTGGCGATATTGTATATCTGTGGCTTAAGCACATCTCGAATAGATGCTGGCACCGATGAGTACATCAAGGATATACGGGGGAGATGATATCGGACGTTATGTCGCGCTTTGCTTTGCAATTTCCCAGAATTGACGAGGGGAAACAATCTTCGTTATTTCAAATTGCTCTAATATGAGCATATCCCGGTCACCGGAAATTATATACTGAGCCTCACTGCTTTTTGCCAGTCCAAGAATTTCGTCGTCATCTTTATCCCGGCATATTTTTTTCTTCAGTTTATCATAGTCCTCTATAATGCAGAATTCATTCAGGAATGAAACAATTCTATCTGCTTTTTGCTTTGGCATTCTCAATTTCTTACAAAGATTCTTATGAACTTCGAAAAGGATATGTTCACTTATAACGACCGTATATCGGTCCAAACAAAGCTCAAAAATTGAGTGACATAAGCCCCTACCTGCGAATGCGGCAATGATCACGTTACTGTCCAGAATAATTTTCATGACAGGGCTTTAAACACATCTTCATCAGTGAGAATGCCCTGGGCTTCTGCAAAAGGCAGCACCATATTGCGCAGTTTTCGAAAGCGATGGATGGCAATATATTTTCTCAAAGAATCCCGCACTAAATCACTTACGGGCTTATCCTCGATCTTGCTAATTTCCTGCAGCTCTTTTCTCATCTCCTCGGGTATGCGAATGGTTAATGTCTGGTTCATAACTATCCTCCTTGTGTTACAAGGTAGTACAGTAACTGCAATTTGTCAATCTGATACTCAAGCGCTGCTTGCAAAAAAAGGGCAGAAGCCATTTCTGACCTCTGCCCTTTAAATATCCGCCACAGAAACACACCCGTCCTCCGAAGCATTTCTGCCTGTCCTCCGCACAAAGCGTGCTTCCTGCCCTCCGCACGAAGCGTGCTTTGGAAGGCGGGCGGAGGGTGGACAGAATTACGCAGAATAGCAGGACGCTGATGAACGCAGATTATCAGGATTTTATTCTTTCTTTGAAACCATGTGCAAACCTTCTGTGCCCTTCTGTGAAATTCTGTGGCTAATTATCATCCACGAATATCCGTGTCCCCAATAAACTGTTATTTGTCTTTCAACGTCTTGGCCAATACATCGGACGGAAACGCCAGCATGTTCGGCACCAGGTCCTGCAGTATGTCCGGCCGCTCAGCCATTATTCTCGGGAATGCCATCTGCATGGCAAGGCCGAGGTGCTTTACGCTGGTGTACGGGTTAAAGGTCGGCGGGAAGGTCTGGTTCAATAGACTGAATATATAGTCGATAATTTCAGGCTTCGGGAACATGTAGGCAATGCCGAACACCTGCAGGTAATCCTGATAGTCATACTGCTTGATGTAGGTATTGAGCCACCAGTCGCAGTAGTCGGCAATGGCCCGGGGAGCAATGCCAAGCTGGAACTCTTTCAGGGCAGCGGCCACGGCCAGGCCGCCCTTCCACCCGGTGATCATCGCGCCAAGGCATTCAAGCTCCTGGCAGGAGCCCGCGTCGCCCACAATTACCACGTTGTTCTTGAACGGCTTCACAATGGGCGACTGAATCACTTCCATGGCAGCCAGCTCGCGCTTGATTTTCGCTCCCTTGCAGTACTGGGCAAAGGGAGAATCTTTCATGATCTGTTCTGCCGCAGCGCCAATATCAATCCCCTGCTCAAGCGTCAGGAAGAGCAGATTCCAGTCCCCTCCTACAGGCCTCGGAACCGCAAACAGATATACCGGCTTGCCCTGATAAATGTTGACACCCGTGACAATGGGCTCACCGTCAACCGGGGCCTTGAACCCGCTGACAAAGAATGATTTGACAAAAAGATTGGTGATGTGCCGCCGCTCGTTGTTGAAACCGAGCTTCTGTACCACCCGCGAGTTGGTGCCGTCGGCCGCAATCACATAGGTGCAGCGGAATTGCTTGCCGCCGGCAATAACGATGGTCTCGGGGCCAGCCCAGGTGATATCAGTGAATTCGCAATTTTCAAAGATTTCCGCGCCGGCGGTGCGCGCTTCCTTGAGCAGGTCCGCGGTCAGCACTTCCTTGTCATAGGTGAGGGCGATGGGGGCTTTCAGCATTCCCGGCATGGGAGGGGTATAGCCTTCCGGGTAGCCGAAATGCATCCGCTTCATCCCCGGGGAATACATATACCAGTCGTAGAGGTTTTTAATGGGGCCGCTGTAGGGAAAGCTGAGGCCGCTTTTAGGGAAGCAGAATTTTTTGTCCCGCGGGTTATAGTGAAACAGGTCGCCGAAAAAATAATCATTGGGCGGCAGCAGCGTCTGGCCGCAGGTCCTGCCGATAACTGCTATCTTTTCCTTGCGCTCAACCACAGCCACATCAAAGCCGTTCTCTGCCACTGCCTTTGCCGCCAGA
Organism: Pseudomonadota bacterium; assembly: GCA_026388865.1. Lineage (GTDB taxonomy): Bacteria > Desulfobacterota > WTBG01 > CAIYCZ01 > CAIYCZ01 > JAPLIX01. Next base: position 2,897 of record JAPLIX010000466.1, read on the forward strand.
AGCCCTGACGGACCGGCGCCGACCACTACCACGTCATATCGTTCCTTCATTGTTACGCCCTCCTGCTTATTCTGGTTTTTCCATGCCCATGAATAGTAACTGCCGCATAGTATCTGTTTCAGTTATTTAAAAATAACGGGCCCCATTCCGTTCAGCTTTCTCAGCCCGTTAAGTGCGTCTACCAGTGGCGGGGGAAGCTGCTTCAGCTCTTCTTCGGTAAAAACCGTCCGCCCTGGGGCACACACGCCGTTGGGATCCAGAACTTTTCTGAATTTTCTCAAAAGCAGATGAACATTCGGCCCCATCTCCGGAAAAAACGAGGTGAGCGGCTCAACTGACGCGCCGAAACCGGTTACCCCCGGCCCGATTTTTTGGGCAAATGTCCGGGCATGGCTGAAGAGCATGAGCTGCTGTGCTTTCTGCATCTGCAGGGGGTCCATGCCATCAGGGTACACATCGGCCTCAGTAAAGAAATTTCTACCTGCAGGATCGCTGGCGTACATAAACGGCGTATTGTCGACTCCCCCGCGGTCAGTTACATAGGTTTCTCCAATGGTGCTTATTGCAGCTGTCCATATCTGCTGTGCATCAGCACCTATTTCAGCAACCCCGCTGCAGAACCAGGTATCAAGATAAAAATGGCGCGACATCCGGTACCCGCACACATGCCTGATGCAATCCAGATTCCACGGCCGCAGGGCTTCAAGTACCTCTGGCTTGTAATCATCCGAGAGTAACATTCCTCCGTATTTTTGTGCAATCGCCCGTATGACCTTTTCTTCATATGCAAGCTGTTTGTCCGAGGTAAAACCGCCACTGATTATATAGATATTATAGGCTGGGAAATATTTTTCTTTGACCCATTTAAGCGTCTGCTCCTGGGTTGCAGAACAGTAGTACACATTATAGATACCGGTGGCATTGAGGCCAATACCGACCCCCGCATGGGCAAATTCGCGCAGCGCCTGAATCTGGGTATCAATATCAGGGAACTCCATCCAGTAGAGCTTGAATTTCTCCGGCGGATCAGGCCGGTCATAGCGGTCGTCATGATACGTCTGTATGCAGGGGCGCCCGGCTTCCGGCTCAGGCATTGATGGTTCTGAGGGCCAGGTATACAGTTTAATGGTCATCTCGGCTATGATGCCGGAAGAACCGGCGCTGCCCCGGAAAAGGCTGACAAGATCAGGGCCCGGGGCATATTCCCAGAAATCATCCACTCCCTCCACAGCATAAGAGCCGGTCCGCAGTATTTCTCCATCCGGAAGGACCACCGTGAGACCGATTATATTTTTACCCATGGTTCCGTATTTCTTGCTGGTCTGCCACAGCCCGCCCAGCGCCGCCTGAGATGATATCTTGCAGAGCGTTGTCGCAAGCGGCGTCCCGCCGTTCCACAGACCTTTTTTCATCGCCTCCGCCTGGACCTGCCCGTAATCCGCGTATGGCTGCACCCGCATGGTCATGGATTCTTCATCAATCTCGATAACCTTGTTCATCCTGCTGTAGTGGATGCAGAGAGTGGGCGCGGGAGTGGTGGGCATGCAGGCAACACCAAGCTGGCCGTTGGTCATGGAGATAAAGGGAAAACGGTATTTGTTTGCAGCACGCACAATCTCCTGTATCTCTTCCGTTGTAGCAGGCAGGACCACACAGGCAGGGATATTGGAGGCATCTTTTGCATGTTTCTTGAGAAAACCGGGGATATCGATACCGAACTTGCTATAGGTCTCAATTATAGCCCGGTCTTCAGTAATGTTCTCTTTGCCGACTATGGCTTCAAGCGCCTGATAAACTTCGCGTGGCAGCTTATTAGGTAAAACTTTTTTCTGTTGTTCCATAATCAATTCCAATTTAAATACCCTAACCCGGACAAGCCGAAACCAAAGTTAACCGCAAAGACTAAAAAAGAAACAAAGAAGATTGAATTTGGAACTCAGGAACTCACAAAGGTAAAAACAAAAAATTCCTGATTTCTTGAGTTCCAGATTTTTAATTTTTCTTTCCATTTTTACAAGAAATTTAGTCTTAAGAGACTAATCCCGAGTTCCCCTTATTTTCATTCCTCATTCCGCAATCTGCAATCTGAAATCTGCATTCAAAAACAGAGTTTCCCCGGATTCAGAATACCCTGCGGGTCCATCTCGTGCTTAATCTGTTTCAGCTTTAAAGCGTATTCCGGGGCACGGGCATAGACCATCGCAGCCCAGTCCCCGTAGGGCCGGTCAAACAGCGCGCCGCTATCCATCAGGGAGGCACTCGCAGCGAGCCACAGCGTTCTTGTTTTTTTCTTTTCAGCCGCGCTATGCGGGTCTGCGTGCAGATCAAATTCACAATGAATGCCCCGGCCCCGTTCCATAACCACAAAGTAACCGCCCAGGTCCTGTGTCGGATAACCATGATTACGCGCAGCGTCCGAAACAATTGTCTCTATTGCGGGAAATCGGTGCAGCGGCACTTTAAAAGAAAGGTCATGCACAGAGCCCTTGAAATTAAACTTCCTCAGGACACCCCACGGCCTGAGGCTTTCCGTGAGAAAAATCTCCTGCATAGCCGGAAATCCCGGCAGCGCTGCAGCAACTGACACGTTCAACTCGCTGCACAGCTTCCTGAGTTCCTCTTCTTCATAGGCAATACGTTCTTCCGGGAAATAAGGCAAACCGCTCAATCCTATTATGAGCGTCCATGCAGGAAGCGACTTCTGAATCTGCGCGAACCGGGCAGACGGTTTTGGGGCAACAGGAAACCGGCGCGGCACCTCCCACTCATCATTAAGGAGCGCTGCCAGGTTGAACCGGTTAAGGCCGAAACACTCCCAGCCTATCTCTTTCTCCTGAATGCGTTTTATAACTTCAGGAATCCTTTCAGCAGTATCAAGCGGGATAAAAAAGAACTGCCGCTGCGGGGAAAGTTGCTGCACGCTCATAATCAGTTTAGTAAAAATGCCCAGCGTTCCCTGACTTCCTGTCCACAGCTTATAAAGCATATTTAATCCCGGGCCATAAAGCCCGCCGGGTCTGCCCCCCAGGTTCCAGCAGCCAGTGCGCAGAAGGTCTCCCTCCGGCAATACCAGTTCAGTATCTAAGATAAGATAGTTTCCGTATTCCTGATGGGCGGCTGCCATCACAACGTCACGCTCCAGATAGCTTGTCAAAACAGAGCGCTGCGGCGGAACGCCGAAGGGCACCATAAGGCGCAAACCTTTTTTCGCCACGGCATTTTGCAGTGCCTCATAGGTCACCCCCGGCTCAATAACCGCGTACCAGTCCTTTTCATTGACTTCAATAATGGTATCCATGCCGGTGAGATCAAGCACCATACCGCCCCGCGAAGGAAGGGCCGCACCGTGCAGGTTAAGTCCTGAACTGAAAGGAGTAATCGGGATTTTAACCCGGTTTGCTAACCGCACGATTCCCTGGATTTCTTCAACCCGGTGCGGTCTGACAACTATATCCGGCGTGCTGCCCCTGACAAAACTCTGGTCAGCCACGTAGCGTTCTTGCAGGACAGGGTCATCAAGCACGTTAGCTGAACCGACAATCTGCTCAATCTGCTTTTTCAGGCTCATAGGGAATCAGAAGAAAAGTTGTAATGCTGCACCTTGTTAATGAACGGTGCCGGCGTATAAATCCTTTGTAAGCTATTTATAGATGAGAGTCAATCAGATATTAAAAGCTGTCTGGGGTGCCTGCGCAAAAATTATTTCTCAGACAACGCTGCGCAGGGGAAACATATATTGGAGAGAAAAAGGAGGTGGGAAGAAAGACCTGCTGCGGTAATGGCGTGTTACAGCTTCGGCAGTTCCATCTGCTGCGCGCCTTTACTGTGCGGCGCTATGTTGAGGTGCTTAAATGCCAGCTCCGTGGCTTTCCGCCCTGACGAGGTGCGCGCAAGTATGCCCGCCTTCAGCAGGAACGGCTCCACCATATCAACCAGGGTGTCAGGCTCCTCCTGCAGGGTTGCTGCGATAGCTTCGAGCCCGACCGGCCCGCCTTTATACACCTGGATAATGACATTCAGAAACCGGATGTCCAAAGGCGTAAGTCCCAGCGCATCAATGCCTTCCAGTGCCAGTGCCCGGTCTGCAACTTTTTCAGTGATAATGCCGTCAGCCCGCACCTCGGCGTAATCCCTGATCCTGCGCAGCAGCCGGTTGGCAATGCGCGGTGTGCCCCGCGAGCGGCGCGCAATCTCCCGCGCTCCTTCTTCATCAATAGAAATATTAAGAATAGCGGCTGAGCGAACAATTACTTTTTCAATGTCGTGTTCAGAATAAAAGTCGAGCGAACCGAAAATGCCGAAGCGCTCCCGCAGCGGCGCGGAAAGAAGCCCTGCCCGGGTGGTGGCCCCGACCAGGGTGAACTGCTCAAGCTTTGAGCGGTAGCTCCGGGCATTCATCCCCTTGTCAAATATGATATCAACGGCAAAGTCTTCCATGGCGGGGTAGAGAAATTCCTCAACCACTTTTGGCAGGCGGTGTATTTCATCAATAAACAGCACGTTCCCCCGTTCCAGGTGGGTGAGAATGCTCAGCAGATCCCCGCCCTTTTCAAGTGCCGGCCCTGAGGTGTGGATTACCGAAACATCCATCTCGTTGGCTATAATATGGGCAAGAGTGGTTTTCCCGAGGCCTGGCGGGCCATAGAACAACACATGGTCAAGCACTTCTCCCCGTTTTTGCGCGGCTTCAACGGCGATTTTCAGCATCTCCACTATCTGCTGCTGGCCGATATACTCGTTAAAGCGCTTGGGGCGAAGATCAAAGGGTGCGTGGGTATCCTCTTCGTCCTTATCCGGTGCCAGGAGATCAAAGGTATTGTCTTCTTCTTTCATCATCAACCGTTATACAGGTGTGTGTGACCGGGAGTGTTCTTTTTGCCCCCGGTAAACTTCTTCAAACAGATCCTCAGGAGTCGCAGCCGCGGGATTGCGCTTTACTGCTTCGGTAACCATAGCAGCAGCTTCAGCCCGGCTGTGCCCGAGCTGTTTCACCAGAACCTCCTCGACCTGCTTTCTGAAATCCTCTATCTTGTCTGCAGCAGGGCGCTGCCCCTCCCGCATCAGCGCATATTTGCCCACCTTGCCATTAAGCTCCGATATTATCATCTCTGCCTTGCGGGCTCCAACGCCTTTCAGTTTTCTAAGCATTGCCACATCCCGCTCCTCAATTGCCCGGGCAATTAAGGAAACCGGCATCGTCATGGAGCGGGCGGCCATCACCGGGCCGATGCTCTTTACCTGAATGAGCCGCTCAAAAAATTCCCGTTCAATCTCGCTGTTAAAACCGATGAGAACCGGCTTTGGCTGCTGCGCGGTCTGCTGGAAGGAGATGAAGAGCTCAACCATGTCTTCACCCTCTTTTTTATCATGATAGGTCCCGCGCACAATATCCGGCAGCAGTATCTCATACCCGACCCCGCCGGTCAGCACCACAATGCGGTCTTCATCTATTTTCAGCAACTGTCCCTTAAGGTAACGAATCATGACAAACCTCTACCACCGGTAAATAACCACAGAGCACACAGAGAATAATAGAATAAAAACCACAGCCATACGCTTCGTGCAGTTTTATGTTTTGTTTCTTCCTCTGTGGCCTCTCCATTACTATTTCTGTTGATACCGGTCCTTTTAATTTTATCTTAGATAAAATCTAGAAGCGCTATCAGTTACTATCCCGTCAAAAACAACCTATATCGCTGCCACTTCAGTTTTATAAAACAGGATGGGTTCCGGCCATATATATTTTTTTATAAGAGCACACAGAGTATCTCTCAGTGGTCTCTGTGGTTTCATTTCTCTCCCCCACTTGCCATAACCGGCCTGTCGCGGAAGGGATATTACCGGTGGTAATGTCAAAATTATTAAAAGTGGGGGAGAGAAATGAAACCACAGAGACCACTGAGAGATACTCTGTGTGCTCTTATAAAAAAATATATATGGCCGGAACCCATCCTGTTTTATAAAACTGAAGTGGCAGCGATATAATGACCCCCTTCACTTCTCCTAACTGGATGGCGGCCTTGGGGAAATGCCCTGTTACATAGATATCTTCCATAATGAGCAGCACCGGCTGCCAGTCCTTCAGCAATGCTTCGATGCCATGATAGATGATCTGAAGACGCTGCGGAAGAGAAAGCTTTGAAGAGGTGGTAAGGCTGCCCCAGACGCATGCCTCACCACCCCGTGCATTGGTGCGGATTACGGCATATCCGGTTGCAGCAAGGCCTGGATCAACCCCGAGTGCAGCAACTCCGGGTTTTGCTGGCATAGTCATAGCGGGTGAACTGTTAGCGAAATAATTGCGTGCAGGTTTCAGCCACGGAGCGTGCTACGCGTGCAATCCTCACATCAGCACCGGGCTGCTTATTCTGAGCTTATACTACTATCAGCATCATTTTTAAAGCTGCTTTTTAAGGCGGCAATGATTTCCCGGGCCTTTGCTTGATGCGCCTGAGGCACCAGCACAATGCCCCATCCCTTTTGCGGTATGTAGATGCCGTTGTAGGCAGTGTCGTGAAAGCTTCGCACCATGACCGGGATATGTTCGTTTTCTAAAGCATTTTTCATGACATCAGCTTCAAACTGATTGTCGATGGTTTCAACCTTGATAAAAATTTCTTCTGCCTCCCGTGCCCGCTCTGCCATAATGGTTTTCATTTCTTCTTCGCCGATAAGGCGGGCATTGCAGTCAGCACAGGACTCTATGCTGTCAACATATTCTGTTTCACAGTTCGGGCAGAATTTCATGGGATCATGCTCATTTAAAGCTTATTTCAAGAATTGAATAGTTACGCACCCCTCCGGGGGTCTGCACCGCCACATCGTCACCTTCCTCTTTGCCGATGAGCGCCCGGGCAATGGGTGAGTTGATGGAAATTTTTCCCTGCTCAACATCTGATTCATCAGCGCCTACTATCTGGTAGTATATTTTCTCCCCCCGGTCCAGGTCTTTCAGGCTTACCGTGGCACCAAAGATAACCTTGTCGGAACTGAGCGATCCGGGATCAATCACCATGGCATGGGTAAGCTTCTGTTCGAGTACTTTGATCCCCTTCTCGATGAGGCCCTGTTTTTCTTTCGCAGCTTCATACTCCGCGTTCTCTGATATGTCACCAAAGTCGCGGGCAACTTCAATCTCCTTGATAATCTGCTGCCGGTCAATTGCCTTACACTTTCTGAGTTTTTCCAAGAGGGCCTCATACCCTTGCCTGGTCATAGGAACTTTATCCATAGACGCTCTGTCAGCCTCCCTGTTAAATGGGTGTCTTCAAAACTGAACCACAGAATGCAGAGTTTATGAGTTTGGAGTCGAGGAGTTTAGGAGTTAACAAACTCCAACACTCGGAACTCCTTAACTCTTCCAACTCGTAATTTCTGTGGCCTCTATCATATTATTCTCGTTTATACACTCTCTTAGTGCTTCGATTCGCAAATACGCTAACATATATGAACCATAGAAATGCTTACCAATGCTCCCTCA
>JAPLIX010000538.1 GCA_026388865.1 Pseudomonadota bacterium
CGAGCGGCGGAGGTATAGATATTATATCTCGCATTGGAACGGGGAGGGCGACAAAACTTTGCATTATGGAAGTTAAGGATGAAAATCATTCCAAAGAACCACCTACAAAGGTAATCCAACAAGGTTTGGCTTATGCAACTTTTATAAGAGAACTTTTAAGAAGCAATAGTGGCGAAGAATGGTGGAAAATATTTGGTTTTAACGGCAAATGCCCGTATAAACCAGAACTATATGTCACTTGTGTAATGCCTTCGACAGTTAATAATGACAAATCTTTTGCGGGAAATATTATAAAAAATGATCAGGATAGCTTTCATTTACATTACATATATTTCAGGGAAGAGAATAATAAACTCCGCGATATTGAGACATCATTAGAAAAATGTAACACAGGTTAATTCTGGGGACATCCATGATATCCATGATAAGAAATGTCAAGAGGAAAACGGAGATTTCCCTTGACCTTCCCGGATGCCGCCGGTGGTTAGATTGAACCCCTTTTTTTCCGTCCAATCTTTTTTATTCTTTCCAATGGGCCAACCTGATGATCAGGCGACCAGACATCCATTTACGGTATTCGGTCACAAATGCCACGGGGCATTCGGGTTAATCTAACACATGAGATTTTCATGAACAGGCCCCGGATGATGTTCGCGCCGAGAATGGGCCATTCCATCTGGCTCGTCGGAGGCGCGCCACCAGGTGATCAAGAACCGTCCTGAAAATTCCCGTTCACTCATAAACTGCCTGATAACCACCAATTGACCTTTGCCGAAGATTGAGTTTGGGCCAACCCGCCAGCCTCGAAACATAACAAGGGCGTAAAATCTTTTGGACTCACGCAGTCCCCACGAAAGCGAGGACCGGCGGGAAGATCATTCGGTAAAAAAGGTTATGTCCACTCCTTTCAAGCCGCCAGTTCCGACGGCACAAAATCTTTTTGTTGTCGTTCAACCGCCAGCATGTATTCCACCAGTTTGCGGGCCACGGCCAGTGTTGCCCGATTATGGTTGCCACGGCTTAGTTCCTTCTCGTGTAGCGCCGCCAGTTGCGGATTCCAGCGCGGAGCTAATTTGGCTGCCTCGATCAGGATGGTCTGTAAATGTTTATTCCGCTTCTTGGAAATAGGCCCACGTTGGTCCTTCCCTGCCGATTCCCGCTGGGCGCTGCAAAGACCACAGTAACTGATGGCTTGACGTGCACTGTGAAAACGAGCTGAATCACCTGTCTCCAATACCCAGGTAAGAGCCGTAACTTCCCCGACGCCTTTGATGCTCATCAATCTTTTAACCCTCGCATGGATCAGTTTATCTTCCCGCAACGTACAAACAAGTTTCTTCTGAACAGCTTCAAACATCTCCAAACTGCTGCGGCTCAGTTTCAACATGTCCTTTACCGAATTGGGAACGTCCTCAACCCGTTCCAGTAAATCGTTAAAATATTTCCGGCGGTGAAGCTTCTCTTTGCTATAAGTCGCTCCAACTTCCATCAGCAGGCCGGACATCTTGTTCTTCATCTTGGTGGCTGTCCGCACGATCATGTTCCTGTAGCGTAAAATACGACGTAATTCCCGTAGTTCTTCAGATAGCATGTGGCATTCAGGTAACAGATTGACCCGCAGCAAATCCGCTATCTTTTCCGCATCCGCACGATCGTTTTTCTTCTTCGCCGCCGTTATCGCCTTGAGCATCTCGGGGTGCGCTACTTTCAAATCAACTGCATGGGGTTTTAGAAAATCATAAACCCAACCGGCAAACAGGGTTGCTTCCATAGCGCCCAACCAAGGGCCAGGCAAACCTTCCATCCATATGAGAAGCGTCCCAACCAAGGTCCGGGGAGGCCTTCCATCCATATGAGAAGTGTCTTGCGATCTGCCGCGATTTTCCCCTGCTGCACAATCTTACCGTCAACCTGCTTTACGCAATACGAAATTGTCTTCTTGTGAATGTCTAACCCAATATAGTATAATCTTTCCATGGAAGCCTCCTTTGGTCACTTGATTTCGGACGGCTCTGCCGATCCGACCGCTTTATGCTATCAATACCATAGGCGGCTTCCTGTATTTACTAGTTCTTATACATTCTAACAGTATACGAAATTATTGAAATAGGCAGCTAAAGCTTACAGTGATTATACATGGCAATAATAGTCGCTCAGCTGATACCGCATCATATTCCACAAAGAGGCAATAGACGTCAGTACACATCTTTTAATGTCTCCTTTTGTCTAAAGAATAGCCTCAATCCCTTTGCGCTGGATCACATTGAGCAGCACGAGTGCCGCACCTATCGGACGCTTTGAGCCACGCTCCAATTGTGAAACGTACCCTACCGTTAAGTTGAGATAGCGGGCAAAAACCGCCTGGCTCAAACGCGCTTGTTCGCGTATCATGCGAATGTCTTTACCTGTCAGCGGTTCAACAAGCTTGTTTTTATCCTTCAAGCTGAGATGACGCATGGTAATTTTTTCGTAAGTCGCTTTACCCAAAACGCCAGCGTCCTTCATGTCTTTGGCCGTTTCAAGTAGCGCTTTTGTAAGTCGGCTAGGTTTATTTTTTTCTGTCTTCATAGCTTACCTCCCTTAGAATCC
>JAPLIX010000537.1:0-3720 GCA_026388865.1 Pseudomonadota bacterium
CAGGCGCACGTTGCACTTGATGACATCGAAGGCATAGCGGTCACTCAGGGGCCAGGGCTGGTGGGGTCACTTCTGATTGGCATTAATGCTGCCAAGGCCATTGCCTATTGCAGGAGACTGCCCCTTATCGGTATCAATCATCTGGAGGGCCATATTTGTGCTGCATCGCTTGAACTGCATAACATTGTATTTCCCGCCGTCGCTCTCGTTGTCTCAGGTGGTCACACCAGTCTCTATCTGGTAGAGGGTTTTGGAAGGTATAAGCTGCTCGGCAAAACACGAGATGATGCAGCAGGAGAAGCGTTTGATAAGGTAGCAAAACTTTTAGATCTTGGCTATCCCGGAGGTGTTGTTATTGATAAACTGGCACGGCACGGCAATCCTCAAGCAGTAGTGTTTCCCCGTCCCATGCTTGCTGACGAGAGCTTTGACTTTAGCTTTAGCGGTTTGAAAACTGCGGTTTTTTATTATGTAAAGAACATCGGCGGAAAACCCTCACCGGAGGCTATATGCGATATTGTGGCAAGCTTTCAGGACGCCGTGGTTGATATACTGGTGGAAAAGACCTTTAGAGCTGCGGCGCACTATCAGGTCCAGACCGTCATTCTGGCGGGGGGAGTGGCCTCTAACTCCCGGCTTAGAGAAAAGATGGGGGATACAGCAGCTGCTAGAAATGTGCATGTTTTTATTCCTTCACCAGTTTTATGTACTGATAACGCTGCCATGATAGCTACAGCAGGGGAGTATAGAATACGAACTGTTGCGGCATTTCCTTTTTCCATGAATGCCTTGTCCCGGTGGCCTCTTGCCGAGTGAAACAGAAGATATGATTTTTACAAGAAAAGTTTCTGGCTTTTAGGTGGAGGACTGATGGAAGCTTCCGGGACCATTTCTTTCATCAATTCAAACAGTCCCGTTTCGTATTCAGGAGCAACGGAGAGTACTTTTTCCAGTTTTGTTAGGTCTATTTTATACTGCTGTGCATTGAAACGAGAGTTGGAAAGCATTCTTATTTTTTTGTTAGGGGTGGAAATAATGTTTTCGCCCTCCCAGTAAAGTTCTTCATGCAATTTTTCGCCGTCTCTTAATCCAATAAATTCGATATTAATATCTTTGTACGGCACCAGTCCGGAGAGCTCCAGTAGGTTTTTTGCTAAATCGACAATCTTTACCGGTTCTCCCATATCAAGGAGGAAAATTTCTCCTCCGCTGCCCATACATCCTGCAAGAAGAACCAGCTGCACCGCTTCAGGAATGGTCATTAAAAATCGTGTTGTTTCGGGATGCGTAATAGTAAGCGGGCCTCCTGCGGCAATCTGCTTCTTAAACAGCGGAATTACGCTTCCGCTGCTGCCTATAACGTTACCGAATCTGACTGATATGAATTTTGTTGGCTTATTTTCATAGGTCTGCAGCAATTTCTCGGTCATTCGTTTGGTTGTCCCCATGATGCTTGATGGATTGACGGCCTTATCGGTAGAAATAAAAACAAATTTTTTTGTGCCTCTTTCAAGGCAGACATCAGCAAGCGTTTTTGTTCCCAGTACATTATTTCTTAGTGCTTCTATAGGGTCCCTTTCCATTAAAGGCACATGTTTGTAAGCTGCAGCATGATAAATGATATCTGGAGCATAGATTGAGAATATATTCTGTAATTTATCTTTGTTAAGAATATCCCCTATGCACGGTATAAGAATGAGATGAGGGAACTTTTTATTCAGCTCAAGCTCTATAAAATAAAGGTTTTCTTCGTGACGCTCATAGAGAATGATCGTTTTAGGGTTAAAGGCTGAGATCTGTCGACAGATCTCAGATCCAATTGATCCCCCAGCTCCGGTAACCAGAACACATGTATTGTTTAATTCTTTATGCAGTATTATTCTGTCACTCTCGCGCTTGAAAGAGATAGAGGGCCTTCCCAATAGTTCATCAGGATGCACATCCCGCAGCAGGCTGAAAAAGGTCTTGCCAGTCAGGATGTCACCGATTCTTGGAAGAATTCTATATTTTATATTGGCCTTATCACAAATAGTACATATTTCCAGAAGATCTTTAAGGGGTGCTGAGGGAAGCGCGATAAGCATTTCATCTATGCTATATTTAGCTGCAAGGTTCGGGATTTCAGCACAGGTACCAAGGACTTCTACTCCTTTTATTTTAAACCCCTTTTTTGCATTGTTGTCGTCTACGAATCCTAATTGCGGATTTCATTAAGAACAGTTACTCCAGCACTTCCTGCTCCAACTATGAGCACATTTTTCTTTATTTTAAAGCTCTTAGTGGTTTTCAATCCCTCGCGCAGCAGTCTGGTAGAAAAGCGGACACCGCACAGCAGTAAGAAGATGAGCAGTGTATCAATAATAAAAATGGAACGGGGGAAGGTATTTAAATTATACAGAAAGACCACTGAGGCGATAAAACTTATTGAACTAAAAAAAATTGACTTGGTAATCTTAGCAATATCTTCCGTGCTGACATAACGCCACCAGCCGCTAAAAAGATCAAAATAATAAAAGAAAAATAAGCGGACTACAATAAGAACGGGAGCTGTTTTAAGGATGTTATCAATTTGCTGGGGTGGTAGATAAAAATCAAAACGTAATAAAAAAGCTAAACAATATGAATATTGGTATTAATATAGTCTGAATGGCAATTATACCCAGTCGTCTATATTTTATTATAGCATTTATGAAAGCTTTTTGATTAGCCATTAATAAGTGTTGCCGAAGTTTTTTTGATTAGTACCGAATATACCAAAAAGTGTATGGATTTGCAAAAAAATAATATTTTTAAAATAATAAGCAGCACCAGTGTTTTATGTAACATCGGAGCAGTTGTTGTGATTCTTGATACAAGATATAATGATCATAGTTCGTTATTCACATGCGTTCCTATTTTAAACATTGTTTAATGTGTTATGATTATTGTAAAACAATTACCCTTGAAACAGTTTTTTTCGTAGCATAAAAAATCGGGACATCACGTCAATTTAGAAAAAGAAAAGTATTGTAATTACTATGGCGCCGTTAGTCAGTGTTATAATTCCAACATACAATCGTGCAGCATATCTTCAGAAGGCTTTGCAATCGGTTAAGGAGCAAACGTATCAGCCTCTGGAAATAATTGTTATTGATGACGGGTCAACTGATGATACCAGAATAATGCTTGAAGGTTATGCGGTCCAACTGCGATATTTTTATCAGGAGAATAAGGGAATTTCAGGAGCCCGAAATACAGGCATCAGAAATGCTAACGGAGAGTACGTAGCGTTTCTTGACTCTGATGACTATTGGGTACCGGAAAAAACCGCACAACAGGTTGAATTATTTAAACAACACCCTGAATATGGTCTCGTAGCTTCGCGCTGTGCTTCAATACGGCTTGATGGAAGCTACAGAGAAAGAAATCGCCCCGGCAGATCGGGATGGATTCTTAAAGATCTTTTTAAAGCAAATTTCATTCGCACCTCAGCAGCCATGGTTAAAAAAGAGTGCTTTGAAGGTATTGGCTTATTTGATGAAGAATTAAAAGAGTGCGAAGAGTATGATCTTTGGCTGCGTATGGCCGCTCAATATCCTATGGGCTTTATAAATAAATCTTTAGCAGTCTATGTTGACAACCCAGAAGGGATTAGTACCGATAGCTTAACCGGTCGCCTGTACCGACTGAAGGTTTTAGAAAAGCAGTATCTGCAAGATAAAATTCCTGCAAATCTCTATG
>JAPLIX010000537.1:3727-4152 GCA_026388865.1 Pseudomonadota bacterium
AATACTTGTCATTATATTGGCAAACACTATATAAATCGGGGCGAAAAAGAAACAGGTTTAAGATATCTTTTGAAAGCTCAAAAGCTGAGACCCATATATATAAAGAATTTATTATATATTATTTTATTATATTTTAAATTATAGATATAAATATTATATTATTAAATATCGTAATTTTAATAATATAATAAGAGCAAAATCATTTAATATCGAAAATATTTCTTGACATAAAACATTATTGAGTATATTATCTTTACTACCAGCCAACAAAACAATAAAAAACTCAGGAGTGTAAATATAAGTAATGGATACATCAGAAAAGATACTTGGTTCCCAACGACTGATATGTAAAAATCCTGAATGCGGTTATTTGCTTAAAAAGATCTATTTTTTAGAAGGATGGGAAAAGAAGTATAATGGTAATA
>JAPLIX010000317.1 GCA_026388865.1 Pseudomonadota bacterium
ACCGGATATAAAAGCACCAGATAGCAGCAGCTGAATTTGCTGCTTTACGGGTCTAAAATGGAAACAATATGAATTATTATATAGAGCCGGCACTGCGTCCCACGCGGTTCTGGCTCTATTGCTTGTCAGGTTATCCGGAGCTTAAAAAAGATCAGGGACGCAGTCAGCAAAGCTACCGCTTTCAAAGGAAACAGTGCCCATGAAACGAGAGCAGTACCGTGTTATAGGAAAGCGGCAGCCCAAGCTTGATGCTCCGCTGAAAGCCACCGGCAGGTCGCAGTTCACCGATGATATCGTGCTGCCGGGCATGCTGCATGGAAAAATTGTGCGCAGCACCATACCACGGGGCCGAATCATCTCCATCGACACGACGCGGGCCGAGCAACTCCCCGGCGTGCTTGCCGTTATCACTGGCCGGGACACGGCCGGCATTATGTCCGGCCCCGACCAGCAGCTCCTCTGTGATACCACGGTCAACTACATCGGCGACGAAGTTGCCGCGGTTGCCGCAATCGATGAAGACACGGCTGCCGAGGCGGCAGCGCTCATCCGGGTTGAATACGAGCCGCTGTCGGCACTGCTCACCATCGAGGAGGCGATGGCGCGCGATGCGCCAGTGCTGCACGAGTACTTTGAGAACAACGCTGCCGATGAAAAAACCGTTCTCTACGGGGACCCGGACAAGGCGTTTGCCGAAGCTGACTACATCCGCGAGGATGAATTCACCAGTATGCCCACGCACAACTGTTTTGCCGAGCTGCACGTTGTGCTCGCGGATTATTCCCTGCCGGACAAACTCTCCATCTGGACCCCCACCCAGACAGCCTTACTGTTCCAGAAAAGCATCGCCCAATCCTTGGGCCTTTCCGAGAGCGCGGTCAGGGTCTGCGGGCTGAACACGGGCGGGGCTTTCTCGGGCCGGACCTCGGCGCGGACACATCACCTGATCGCGGCGCTTTTATCCCGCAAGGCCGGCCGGCCGGTGAAGATCATGGCGGACCCGGACGAGGAGTTCATCATGTGCCGGGCCGGCGGCAGGAACAGATACCGCTTTAAAACCGGCGTGATGAAGGACGGCACCATAAAGGTTATTGACACGGAGATGATCCATGACTGCGGCGCCTATATAGAATCGCAGTTTGTCGTCCTCATCATCACCAGCGTGCTGCCCCCGCTCCTGTACAAGCTCGCAGCATACCGCTACCAGGGCAGCCTTCTCTACACCAACAACATCCCCTACTATTTCCATCACGGCGGCGGCATGTCGCCCGAGCAGTTTGCCCTGGGCCAGCACCTGTACCAGCTCAGCCGGGACATCGGGATGGATCCCGTGGAGTTCCAGCTGAAAAATGCTGTTGATAAGGGCTACACGACTTTTAGCGGCGCGCATTACGCGAGCTGCGGCCTGAAGGAGTGCATAACTAAAGCAGCGAAGAAGGCCGGCTGGAAGAAAAAATACGGCAGGCTTCCCGCCAACCGGGGCATTGGGATTGGCTGCGGCGTGATGAGCTCCGGCGGCAAGGGCATGTTTATTCACGACACCTCGGCCGCCTTTATAAAAATCGCCGAAGACGGCAGGGCGTCATTGTTTACCGGATTGCCTGATATGGGGCAGGGCTCCCACACCACCATGGCCATGATTGCCGCGGAAAGCCTGGGCATCGATACCGCAGACATTACCGTCATCTCCGGCGATACTGATATAGATCCGTTTGACGTCGGCTCATTCTCCCAGCGCGGCACTTTCACCACCGGCAATGCGGTTAAGGCCGCGTGCCGCGACGCCCGGCAGCAGCTGGAAAAAACCGCGGCGAATAAGCTTGGCGTCAGGCCGTCGCAGCTTGTTTTTAACGACCGCAAGGTCTATCCGAAAAACGCTCCGGACAAGGCCATTGCTTTTGAAGATGTGGTCTTTGATACCCTGCACTCGACAGAAGGAAGGTATGTGATGGGCCGGGGATTCTACAACACGCCCACTACCGCGCCCTGTCTTGCCTATTCCTTCGGCGCCCAGGTTGCCGAGGTTGAAGTGGACCCTGAAACAGGAATGGTTAAGCTGCAGAAACTGACCGTTGCCCACGACGTGGGGCGGGCCATAAACCCGATGGCCGTGGAGGGACAGATGGACGGCCAGGCCTTCAGCGGTCAGGGGCAGATTCTTTTTGAAGAGTGCGTTATGGATAGCGGCGTGATTCTGAACCCGTCACGCCTTGACTACCGCCTGCCGCGGCCCTTCGAGGTGCCCGAGATGGAGCATATTATCGTGGAGACCAATGACCCCTACGGCCCCTTCGGCGCCAAGGAAGTTGCCGAGGGCCCCATGGTCACCACCGCGCAGACCATCGGCAGCGCGGTGAGCAATGCTGTCGGCTGCATGTTCCCGGAGATGCCGCTCACGCCGGAGCGGGTGCTGCAGGCGATAAAAAAAGTTAAGAAGTTGGGGAGTTGAGGAGTTACGGAGTTATAAATTTAAAATACATGTGAGGGCAGAGCTATGCGACTACCGCGATTTGAGTATGTACGGCCGCAAGCACTTGAAGAAGCTTTATCAGTGCTTGCCCAATCAGGCAGCAGGGCAAAAATACTTGCCGGCGGCACAGACCTGCTGGTGAACATGAAGCAGCGCACTGTCTGTCCGGAGGTTTTGGTAAGTATCAAAACACTGTCCGAGCTTTTAATGGTATCATCAGATGCGCAGGGGTTTACCGCCATCGGCAGCGGCGCAAATTTAACAGATCTCGCGGCCAATGCCGGAATCGCGGAAAAGTTCCCGGCTTTTATTCAGGCAGTGAGGGCAATTGCCTCAAAGCACATCCGCAACATGGCCTGCATCGGCGGCAATGTCTGCCTTGACACGCGCTGCTGGTACTATAACCAGTCAAAGCTGTGGCGCGATGCCCGGGAGCGCTGCCACCGGACCGGCGGCAGCGTGTGCCACGCCATCAAAGGAGCAGCCCGTTGCCACGCGATCAACAGCTCTGATACAGCGCCGGTGCTTGTCGCCCTTGACGCAAAAATTAGTGTCATGAAAAAAGGTGAGAATCGCCTGATACCGGCACGGCAGTTTTATTGTGATGACGGCATACGCAATACGATACTTGAGCCTTCCGCGATAGTCACCGCTATACACCTGCCCGACGGCAATGGCGCGGGCCGCTCAGCATTTATCAAACTATCCATGCGCCGGGGCATTGATTTCGCCCTGTGCAGCATTGCGGCGCGGGCAAACATTAACGGCGCGGGCGTAACCGATGTCAGGCTGGTGCTCGGCTCAATCGCTTCAATGCCGATTGTCCTTGAGAAAGCGGCACAGGTAATTATGGAAGCAGGCTTAACGCAGAGCGCTATTGAGAAGGCAGGAGAAGTTGCCCGCACCGAGCTTGGTATTATTACCAACCTGTTCACCTCAGCAGGCTATAAACGGCAGCTGGCAGGGGTGCTGGTGAAGCAGGCGCTCAATGAACTGAAGGGAAAAACCGCAAAGAGAGGGGGAGCAAAAGCATGAAACAGATACTATCCCTTACGGTAAATAATGATACCTATGAAGTGGCAGTGTCTCCCTGGAGAACGCTTCTTGATGTGCTGCGGGATGATCTCGGGCTTATGGGCACCAAGCGGGGATGCGGCAGCGGCACGTGCGGCGTGTGCACGGTTATAATTGACGGCAGAGCGATTTTATCCTGCCTGACCCTGGCCCTGGAGTGCGCGGGAAAATCGATCACCACCATTGAGGGCATCAGCAGCCCCGAATCGCTGCACCCGATTCAAAAGTCCTTCATTGAAAACGGGGCTGTCCAGTGCGGGTTCTGCACGCCCGGTATTGTCATGACCTCAAAGGCGCTGCTGGATGAGAAACCGCAGCCCAATGATGATGAAATCAAGGAAGCGCTGGCCGGAACATTCTGCCGCTGCACCGGGCACATAAAAATCATGGAAGCGGTGAAAAAAGCCTCGAAACAATGAAACCACAGAGCACTCAGAGTAATTCTCCGTGGTCTCAAAAAGATTTCCCCCTCATAGACTGTACTCCGAAAAAAGTTGGGGTTACGTTGCCGACGAACTTAAAATAATTAAATAAAAAAATGTTTTGCTGGTTGATTGTAATACGGTGCGATTAAAAGAGGGTGTGAATAGAATAATCATGTAGAGAGCACAGAGATGATAAGTAGAGAATTTTATTTTGCACAGAAGAAATAACATTTCTCTGTGCCCTCTGTGGTTATATTTATATCAGCTTGTTGAAAGGGAGAAGAAGATCATGGCGAAAAAAGCCGGGCACTACACGGTCGTAGGAACAAGGCAGCCGAGGCTTGACGGCGCGCTGAAAGCCTCGGGCCGCGCAGAATTCACCGATGATGTTGTTCTGCCGGGGATGCTCCGGGGAAAGATTGTGCGCAGCCCGATCCCGTCAGGCAAAATCCTCAATATAGATACATCAAAGGCGGAACGCCTTCCCGGCGTCAGGGCCGTTATAACCTATAAAGATACCAATGGTCTGATGTCAGGGTCAGACAAGTTTCTGCTCTGCGAAAACATGGTGCACTTCTTCGGTGACGAAGTTGCGGCGGTGGCCGCAGTTGATGAAGACACGGCCCTTGAGGCGGCAGAGCTGATAGCGGTTGATTACGAGCCGCTGCCGCCCCTTCTGTCAATGGAAGAGGCAATGGCCGCGCAAGCGCCGGCGCTCCATGATTTCATGACCGATAACATCGCCGATGAAGTCACCATGAGCTTCGGCGATCCTGACCAGGCGTTTGCCGAATCTGATTACATACGCGAAGACGAGTTCTCGGTGCAGCCGACCCACAGCGCTTTTTCCGAGCATCACATAGTGCTTGCTGATTTTTCGCTTCCCGACCGGCTCACTGTCTGGACGCCCATACAGAGCTCAGCCATTATTAAAAGCTCCATGGCCAGCAACCTTGGCTTAACAGACAGCAGCGTGCGGATTGTGAACCTGCATACCGGCGGAGCATTCTGCGGCCGCGGAGGCGACAAGCCCCACCACTATATCGCGGCGCTGCTTTCACGCAAAGCCGGCAGGCCGGTGAAAATAATGTGCACCGCGGACGAAGAATTCCTGGTGTACCGCGGCGGCGGCAAATATAAATTCAAACTGCGCACCGGGGTAAAAAAAGACGGCACCCTGATGGTCATGGACGCGGATCTTGTGCATGACTGCGGCGCCTACATGGAGACCCAGTTTATCCTGCTGCGCTTTGTGGGCTCCAACATGCAGGCGCTCTACAAGATGAACGCTTCGCGCTACTTGGGCAAACTTATCTATACCAACAATCCGCCCTATTTTTTTCACCACGGGGCGGGCCTTGTGGCGATGCGCTTTGCCATTGATTCGCAGCTAAACCTCATCGCCGGGGAGCTTGGCATAGACCCGGTTGATTTCAGATTTAAAAACGCCGTGGAAAAAGGATATATAACCCCGGCAAAGTTTACTTACGCGAGCTGCGGCCTGAAGGAGTGCATCACAAAGGCAGCGCGCAAAGCGGGCTGGAAGAAAAAAT
The DNA here is from genome assembly GCA_026388865.1 of Pseudomonadota bacterium. Taxonomy (GTDB): domain Bacteria; phylum Desulfobacterota; class WTBG01; order CAIYCZ01; family CAIYCZ01; genus JAPLIX01. The sequence continues at coordinate 5,523 of JAPLIX010000317.1, forward strand.
ACGGCAAGCTTCCTGCCTACCGGGGCATCGGCATCGGCTGCGGGATGCTGCGCTCGGGCGGCAAGGGCATGTATGATCATGACAACTCTTCGGTGTTCATCAAGCTGGAGGAAGCCGGCAAGGCAGCGCTTTTTACCGGCCTTCCCGATATGGGACAGGGCTCGCACACGACCATGGCCATTATCGCGGCAGAGACGCTGGGGATACGCATCGAAGACATAAAGGTGGTTGCCGGCGATACTGACGTCACGCCCTATGATGTCGGGGCAATATCCCAGCGGGGCACCTTTACCACCGGCAATGCCACGATAAACGCAGCTCTTGACGCCAAGCGGCAGCTGGCAAAAACTGCTGCGGAAAAATTTGGCGTTAAACCCGCGGTCATTATTTTCCAGGACCGGAAGGTCTATCCAAAGGGGAGTCCTGAAAAGGCAGTCTCGTTTGAAGACATTGTTTACGCAACGCTCCACTCTGATGAAGGCAGGTATGTGATGGGCAGGGGGTTCTATAATCCGCCCAGCGGGCAGTCTGATATGTCGAAGTATGAGGCGAACACGGCCCTTGCTTATTCATTCGGCGCCCAGATAGCAGAGGTGGAGGTTGACCCTGAGACCGGCATGGTAAAGCTTCTCAGGATGACCGTTGCCCATGATGTGGGGCGCGCCATAAATGTCCTTGGCGTGGAAGGCCAGCTTGACGGCCAGGTTTTCAGCGGCATGGGGCAGACGCTGTTTGAAGAGTGCGTCATGGAAGGCGGCCAGGTGCTTAACCCGTCGCTCCTTGATTACAAGCTCCCCCGGCCCTTTGAAGTGCCGGAGATCGAACGCATCATCGTCGAAACCAGCGACCCCTATGGCCCGTTCGGCGCTAAAGAAGTGGGGCAGGGGCCGATCCAGTGCACCTCCCAGGCGATTGCCAACGCGGTGAGCAATGCCATCGGGGTGCCGATAAAAGAACTCCCCATCACGCCGGAAAGGGTTTTAAAGGCGATACGGGAAAAAGCAGGTTAAGGAGTTGGGGGGTTAAGAGTTATAATTTTAAAAAAGATAGGTGAGGACCATTTAAAGGGTTTAATATTGTTGCCTCTTGCTAATTGGGGGAGCGCTTACCTCTAAAAGGAGGAACCTGAAAAAAGTAAGCTATCAGCAAGAGGCAATCCATATATAATATTCCTGGCGCTTCCTACAATGGAAGAAAGGGGCGTCCTTTAAACCATCGTTAGAAACGCCGCGAAAGGAGTGAAGTAGCCTTTCTATAATTATTGTGACACAGGGGGAAAAATAGTCAATGCATCGCGCAGGCAGTAAGAGGAAGTGACGGCGACAGCGAGCCATTAAAAAAACGCCCCTACTGATATGCGGCGCTAACTACTTTTCAGAGTATGGTTCCTGAAAAGGTGCGCGACCAGCAGAGGCGATACCCTTTATTCAGTATGCCTGTAATAAAGGGTTTTAATTTTCTGCTTGTGCCGGTTGGTTAGCTGCTGAGAAATCTCTGCAAAATACGTTGTGTCCTACTATGGGTTATAGCAACCAAAGGACAACTATTCTTTTGTGTTAGATTTTGCCGCTTAAGCCAAGTGTCGAGCACAGCAGAATTATCTATTTGAATGGATTATTAAACAAACGCAAGTGAATTTCAATTCGTAGAACTACCCATTTTTATAGTGGGTAATACTACGTAGAGGGTTTATATCGCTTTAAGGAGTGCGGGGGAAATTATTGCAAGGAGTTCAAATGTCCGGCATCTGCATCCGCAGGTGATCGTTGTAAAAATGTCTGCAAACGGCCCCTGTCTGCTAACAGTAACATGTGAGGGAAAATAAAAAAAGGCTGGATGATAATTGGTAAACCATCAAACCCTTTTTTTTTACATGGCGCGCCCGAGAGGATTCGAACCTCCGACCTTCGGATTCGTAGTCCGGCACTCTATCCAGCTGAGCTACGGGCGCGCGATATTTATGTATTGATCAGGTACTATCTATACCTTTTTTTTTGCTGCCGGTCAATATCCCTCTGCACAGCATGGCCTTACTTTTTCAGCTTCTTCTGCAGGCTCTTGATGGATATATCAAGCATCTTCTGCTTTGCCACCTTGTCATTGGGATTCAGTTTTAAAACCGCCCGGTATTCTTTTTTTGCTGCGGCAAGGTTTCCCTGCTCTTCGTAGAGTGCGGCGAGCCGCTGATGCCAGAGCACTTTCTTCGGCTCGATGCGGGACAGCTCCTTATAAGCGGTGTTTATAGCCTTGTCCCACTCTTTCTCCTTCTCATACGCGTCAGCAAGGTTAATGAGAAACACCTTGTTATCAGCATCAAGCGAAACCGCTTTTTCATAATTGGCAATGGCATCTTTGCGGTCTCCCTTCTTTTCCTCCAGCATGCCGAGGTTATTATATGCGGCGGCATTTTTTGTGTTGAGGGCGACCAGCCTTTTATAGGCTTCGATTGCCTTGTCATCTTTTTTTGCCTTCTCGTACAGCAGGGCGCATTGCAGCTGGATGGCAGCATCTTTCGGATTGCGCTTTGCCGCCTTCTCAGCTTCCGCGATTGCCTGGTCAAGCCGGTTCAGCTTCAGATAGGCGTCAGAGAGGTAGAGATAGAGATTGGCATTCTTCGGGTCCTGCTTCAGCAGCTCCCGGGTCTGCTCTGCCACCAGGTTCCACTGATTATCTTTTTCATAGAGCTTGATGAGCTTCTGCCGCGCGTCAAGGTTACTGCCATTGGCGGCAACTGATTTTTTGTAGAGATCGATCGCTTCACTGGCGTTGCCGCCTTTTTCTGCAACAGTGCCGGCCTTATAGTAGAATTCATCAGCTTTGCCGGTATCCAGGGAAGCAAGAGATTTGTAGGTCTCGATCAATTTCTCGGTCCTTTTAGTCTGGATGTAGAGCGGGACAAGCGCTGCCAGCACTTCGCGGTTGCGGGGATTCTTTTTTATAATCTCTTCATACTCAGTAACGGCATTCTTAAACTGTTTTTTCTGTTTTTAGTATCAGTGTCCGTGACCGCTTCAGCCCGGGCAATCCAGTCCTGCGCAGCCAGCGTAAGAGAAAATCGTATCGCTCCTATGGGGCTTCCGTTTTTCAGGACGGTGAGCGTGTAGGCGCAAGTTTTCTCCGGTTTCAGCAGGGGGATGATATTGTCCTGATAATAATTGGGCAGTTTGCCTATTCCTGAAACTTCAGCCTGAATAGCGTCAGGGGGGAAGAGCTTATACCATCCTTTGCAGGCAATACGCTTGATATTGAAACCGTCTTTGAATGGTACGTCAAAACTTTCTCCATTCTGAATTGTAACGGTCCGCTCTCCGGTGACAAACTCAATGTGATCAAGTGCCGCGGTAAAAGAGAAGAGGCTCTGCAGGCCCTGCCGCGAGAAAGCGCCAACCTGATTGAGAAGTATACCTGCGCCGGCAATCAGAGCAAGGATGATTCCGATAAGCAGATAGCTCCGAGGAGCGCTTTTCCCCCGCGCCGGCCGTTTGGTAATGATGGTGGCCTCGCTGCCAGCGCTGCGCCCGGGCTTTTCATCAATCTGGTGGTCAAGCTCAAGGCTTTTATCCTTTTGCTTAATCTCTGATGGCCTTGAACCAAGCCCGATCTTTTTCATTTTCGCGTTGATACTCCAATAATAGTAAAAGAGGGAACCTATATACCCTCTTTCAGTGCTTAATTCAACAAACAATTAACCGGATAGCACGACAGCTGCAGATAACACCATTGCGGTTATACCTGCAGCGTTTATCTTTACTGCGCCTGTTACTGACGTACATTTGCCGCCCAGATACCAGACTTGCTGCTGCGTGCTGCTGCCTCTGCTTCCATGCAATCCTTTTTGAATTGCGCAGGAAGATTCTCTGCCGCGCATGGTGCAATACCAAGCCGGACTATTTCCAGGTTTATCAAGGTCCCCTGTTTTAAAAGAATGGTTCCCATAAGGGGCGCATCTTTTTTTTCATCACGGAGAGGAGCGTATTTAAGACGCAGGGGAACAGCCTTTAAATTTTTTTCGCAGTAAGAAAAAACCTGCTGGACAACAGAGGGAGAGGAAAGGGAAACGCCCATGAGCTTCACGTCCTGTTCCTTCTTTTCTACTTCCAGTGTGAGCATTTTTTTCTTCTGATTGAAAGCAATAAATGTGACCGGAAAGACAGAGATGGATTCCACGTTGTTTTGCAGTTCCCGGGGAATTCTTTCAGGGTTGTTGGTCATGCACAGATATCCCTGCGGCCCGCGATAGGTATAGATTCTGGTAACAGTAGCGGGTTCATCCTTACTGGCTCCGATGCGTATTGTTTCAGGAGCCGATGGTTCCCCCGCTCCTTCAGGGGCTGCTTCAGCCTCTTCCTCTGCAACTCTAGCCGCTGCCGCACGGTCAGCTTTTTGCGTTTGATCGGCAGCAGGAGTAATCTCGTCTGTTTGCAGCGCCGTGATCCAGTAGGTTCTTCTTTCTTTCTTATAAAAATTACGCGCTGCTGTTTCTGCTTTGCTGCGGGACGCATATTTCCCAATGCGCACCTGGTAGACGGTTTTGCTGGCATTATCCTGAGACTCTTCAATGTACGCGGGATACCCCTTCTGGATAAATTTATTTTCAAGCGCCTGCGCCTGGTCTTTGTTTGCTATGGCTTCAACCTGGATGCAAAACGATAATTTTTCTCCCGGCTGATTTTTTGCCGTCGGTTCTTCCGCAGCACTGCTGCGAGAAAAGGCAGCAAGCATAATGCTGAAAACAAGGTATAAGAAAAAAATATTTTTTTTCATACAGATAAAAAAATGTTGTTAGCGCCAATTCTTTAACGTATCAGAAAAATAAATATACCTTTCAATAAGAGGTTTCAAGTTTTTATTGCGGCTGGTTATTTTGTAGAAGTATGGATAGAAAAGACAAAATTTTTTTTTATGTTTTACCCCTTACAATCATTTTTTTAACAATAATAACTATATTTAGTGTATGGACGTTAATTTAGCCCCATATGTAGTATTAATTTAGCTAAAAAAATATGAAACTTATTAGAAAAACATTATTTTTTTCTTGACAACCTTTTAATATGAGAATATATTCCGCGCTTAAGTGGGATAAAGTGGTTTTTAGTGGTTTAATAAACCATGGGGTGGCCATGTTCAGGGGACGGTTTGATCATACCATTGATGATAAGGGAAGAGTAAGCCTGCCGGTAAAATTCCGCGAAATACTCCGCAAGTTTAATGACACCATTGTCATTACCACGTTTGATGGTTGTCTCTATGTGTACCCCCATGATGAATGGATAAAATTTGAGGAAAAGATTTACGAACTCCCGACTGGTGATAAAGAGGTGCGCAATTTCCAGAGATATATCCTTGCCCACGCAAGCGAATGCACGGTTGATAAGCAGGGCAGAATTCTGGTCCCCAACAGCCTGCGCATGGTTGCGAAGTTAGAAAAGGACGTGGTGATTGCCGGCCGTATCAAACACTTTGAGATCTGGGATAAAGAGCGTTTTACTCAGACTATCGCGCAGGCGCAGAACAATGAGCCCGGTGAACATATCAGCGGGATTCTCAATGATCTTAAATTGTAGCTGACACCATGGACAGAGCGCATGTTCCTGTGCTCGTGAGAGAAGTTGTTGAGTGGCTGCACTGTCGTGAAGGTGGTGTTTATGTTGATGCAACAGTCGGGGGTGGTGGCCATGCGGCAGCGCTGCTGAACAGCTGTCCCGGTATTGCGCTGCTGGTGGGAATAGACCGGGATGCACAGGCAGTAGCCCTGGCACAGAAAAATCTTGCAGCATTTCATGACCGCGCGGTCGTAATTCAGGGTAACTTTGCAGATGTTAAACAGATACTCAGCAGCATGCAGATTCATTACCTTGATGGCATTTTATTTGACCTCGGTGTTTCTTCCATGCAGCTTGAAGATCCCCAGCGGGGCTTCAGCTTTAAGTCGCAAGGGCCATTAGATATGAGAATGGATCAAAACACCGCAGTACCGGCATATGCTCTGGTCAATACCTCCTCAGCCCCTGAAATAGAGCATATACTGCGCACCTATGGCGAAGAGCGGTGGGCGCGAAAAATTGCCCGCACGATTCTGAAGCGCCGGGAGCAGTCACCCATCACCTCCACCCTGGAACTCTCTCTTCTCGTCTCCGAAGCGATTCCCGCCCGGCACCATCCGCGCACTATCCATCCTGCCACCAGAACCTTCCAGGCTTTACGCATTGCAGTCAATGACGAGCTTGATCATCTCGACCGTGCGCTGGACGAGTCTATCGATCTGCTGAACAGCGGCGGCAGGCTCTGTGTTATTTCGTTTCATTCACTGGAAGACAGAATTACCAAACAGAAACTGCAGCAGCAGGAGAAAGGCTGTATCTGTCCGCCGCGACTGCCTCGCTGCATGTGCGGAAAAGAAAAGACCATAACCATACTGACTAAAAAACCACTCATTCCTGCAGCGGATGAAATTGAGGCGAATCCGCGTTCCCGGAGCGCGAAACTAAGGGTGGCGGAGAGAATCTAACTATCATGGCAGTCAGCGATAGAGGGACGTTAGCAGCAGAGAGGTAGAAACAATTCCAGCGGGGGGTACCCATGATTGAAGTCCTAACTGAACGATTTATTCATACCAATATCCTGGCCCGGCAGAGCGTGAAGCAGAAAACACCCGACAGCCTCGCCTGTGGCGTGGTTGCCATATGCCTGGGCGTTGCCCTGGTGCTGTGCTTCCTGCTGTTTTTCTGGATCCGCATTTATATTCTCCAGACCGGGTATCAAATCTCCGGGGCGCGTGCACTGCAGGAGCGGTTCACTCAGGAGAATGATGCCCTGCGGGTTGAGCGCTCTGCCCTGATGACCTCTTCCCGCATTGAAAACATTGCCCGCAATGAGCTGGGCATGGTTACCCCCAAAACCAAACAGGTCATTGTACTGGAATGGTAAAGCTCAAAATCCGCTATGAGATCATAAAGAATATCCGTCTGGTGGGCA
>JAPLIX010000056.1:0-3548 GCA_026388865.1 Pseudomonadota bacterium
GTTTTTCAACAGCCTGTTACAGGGAAAGATTGATTGGCAAGGTTATGATAAATTTCGTACCCTGGCCCGCTGTGCTCGTCACCTCTATGGTGCCGCTGTGAAGGAGTATGATATGTTTGACAATCGAGAGGCCCAGCCCGGTGCCGCCGAGCTGCTTTGAGCGGGAGGCGTCCACCACATAAAACCGCTCAAAAATGCGTGACAGGTGCTCCCGGGGAATACCGATGCCGGTATCCTGAATTTCTATAAGTACATGCCCGCTGCGCTGAAGCAGGCTTATGGTAATGCCGCCAGTTTCAGTGTATTTAATGGCATTATCAAGCAGGTTGACAAATACCTGTTCCAGTTTAAAAGCATCCGCCATAACGATCGGCAGTGCGGGGTCTGCCTGTATCGTTAACGAGAGTCTTTTTCCCCTGAGCCGGGGCTCAAATATTTTCTGCATCTGCTCGAGCATGATTTTCAGATCACAGGCTTCCAGGCTCAGGGCAACGCCTTTTTCCTCAAGCTCTGAGAGCAGCAGCAGGTCCGCCACGATATTGATCAGCCGGTCAGTGTTCCTTCTGATGATGGTCAGGTAGCCGCGATTTTTATCATCTATGTCATCTTCGATTGTTTCCACAAATCCTTTTATGGCGGTCAGCGGCGTCCGCAGCTCGTGTGAAACATTGACCACAAAATCCTTTTTTATCTTCTCCACGCGTTTAAGCTCGGTTACGTCATGGCACATGACGACTGTTTTTTCCTGGGAGGAAAGGGGTGTGGCGCTGCACAGGAAAGCGTTGCCCTGAATGATTAACTCATCAACGCAGCCGGTCTTGTCACGTGCGACCCGGTCGATGAGAGCGCTGAATTGGGGCTCCCTGATGACCTCCCAGTAGAATTTCCCGTCGACTGCAGATGACTGCAGAGCCTTTCTGATGCTTGCGTTGCTCAATACAATTGCTCCCTTCCGGTCAAGCACCAGCAGCCCCTCCTGAATCGAGGAAATGATGTTGTTCAGCTCTTCCTTCTGGGAGGAGATTTCGGCAAAAAAGCTGCTCAGCGTTTCGGTCATGGCATTGAAGCTGTCACCGAGCTCTTTTAATTCATCTGCTCGTTTCATGAATACCCTGGCGGAAAAATCCCCTGCTGCCACCCGCCGCGAAGCGGCAATAAGCTCCCGGATCGGACTGGTCAGGTTGTAAGAGTAGAACAGCGCTATGAACAGGGCCAGGATGCTGATGGCAAGCACGCTATAGAGGATGTTCAGTTGCAGCTTTTCCAGGAGCGCAGTGATATCCTTCATGAACAGGCTGACGCGCAGGACCCCGAGCGTTAGGCCCTTTTGTTTTATGGGAAGGGCCACATAGAGCATTTCCTGCTGCACCGTGCTGCTGAAGCGCACTGCTTGTCCCACTTCACCCTGCAGCGCGTGGATTATCTCAGCCCTGAGATTATGCTTCTCCATGTCGCGCGGATTTTTTTCTGAATCGGCCACCACCACGCCGGACGGATCAATGACAGTAATCCGGGTCTTGATATGCTTGCCTAGGTCCTTCACAAAAGCATCAAGCTCCGGAAAGCGCTTTTCCGCCACCAGTGAGGTTATTCGTGTCTCAAGGGTAAAACAGAGGTGCGTGAGGTCACCGGTCAGCGACTCTATGTAGTATTCTCTGATGGTCCTGAAGGAAAAGAAGAGTATCAGGACCGAGAGCAGTATAATAATCAACAGATAGCCGCCCAATGATTTGGCAAACAGGGATTTTTTCATACTTCTATTTTATATCCTATGCCCCGCACATTTTTTATAAATTTACCGGCGTCGCCCAGCTTTTCGCGCAAGTTTTTTACGTGGACATCCACGGTCCGGTCAAGCACCGCCTTTTCATCGCCCCACAGGTAATCCAGGATTTTGTCCCGGGAAAAGACCCTTTCCGGCTTTGATGCGAGCACCTGTAAAATTTTAAACTCGGTTGAGGTGACTTCTGTTTTTTCTCCCGCAACCTTCACTTCAAACTTTTCTGTATCAATCGTGAGGATGCCGCCTATTTCAATTTTCTGCGTGACTTCTTTCTGTGTCAGACGCCGCAGCGCCACCTTAACCCGTGCCACCAGTTCTTTAGGGGAAAACGGTTTGGTCACATAGTCATCCGCCCCCAGCTCAAGGCCCAGTATCTTGTCTGTCTCGTCCGCCTTTGCCGTGAGCATAATGATGGGGATGGCTGCAAGCTCATCCGTTTTCTTCAGGCGCTTGCAGATCTCAAGGCCGTCAGTATCGGGAAGCATCAGGTCGAGGATAATCAGGTCAGGAGTATGTGATTTGAGAAAGGAGAGAAAGTTTTCTGCAGTGGCGAACCCATGCGTGGTAAAACCAGCCCTTTTGAGGTTGACGGTGACAAGCTCTACAATGTCGGGCTCATCATCTACGATTGCGATTACTTTACCCATGGGCGGTATTCCCCGGAATTAAATCTGCAACTCAGGAACACATAATTGTAAAAAACTGCTCTGTTGAGCGCCGTATTTCACCTTATACCATTTAAGCAGGTATTTTCAAACTAATAAGCGCCGGGTAATGCGTCGGTCAAGCCTGGTGATGCCTGCAGCCTGCGTTGCCTGCAAAGCTTGCCGGTATTCGGCCCCGGTTATGGCGCGGCCCAGTTCCGCAAACCGTTCAGCATCACCGCACGGCCGGTACTGGTCCATGATGTTGACATACGTATTTTTAGAAACCTCGTCAGCCAAAAACTCCATGAGCTTGCTGGTGCCGGCCTTATCTTCCGGCATGACCAGGTGCCGGACCAGCAGCCCGCGCACGGCAACCCCGTTTTCATCCATCTCCAGGTCCCCAACCTGGCAATGCATCTCTTTCACCGCGGCCCGCGCTGTTTCCGGGTAATCAGGGGCTTTGCAGTAGCGCTCCGCAGCATCCGCGTCCGCAAACTTCAGATCAGGCATGTAAATGTCAAAGATATTGTCCAGCAGGGATAGTGTCCCAACGCTGTCATAGCCGCTGGAATTATATATCAGGGGAACATGCAGTCCCGCATCAATTGCCAGTGGCAGGGCTTCCAGAATCTGGGGGATAACGTGGGACGGGGTAACAAAGTTGATATTGTGCACCCCGCGTTCCTGAAGCCCTACCATGATTGCGGCAAGGCCGGCTGGCTTAACCTCATAGCCCTCGCCCAGGTGGCTGATATCATAATTCTGGCAGAAAACGCAGCGCAGGCTGCAGTGGGTAAAAAAGATCGTGCCGGAACCATTGCGGCCCACCAGCGGTTCTTCCTCACCAAAGTGAGGGCCATAGCTTGACACCGTGGCATAGCGGCCGGCGCGGCAAACACCCCGCTCGTCTTTGAGACGGTTGACGTTACAGTTGCGCGGGCATAGAACACAGCTCGTTAAAATTGAAAGAGCTGTTTCAATCCGCTCCTGAAGAATCCCTTCTTTATAAGTGCGTAAATATGTTGCTCCCATGTGAACTTAACGCAGGCTAAAGCCTGCGACTACCAAATAGCAATCAAACAGAAGGTAGCCGTACACTTTAGTCTCTTAAGACTAAA
>JAPLIX010000056.1:3553-6970 GCA_026388865.1 Pseudomonadota bacterium
AAGAAAAATTAAAAATCTGGAACTCAAGAAATCAGGAAATTTTTGTTTTTACCTTTGTGAGTTCCAAATCCGAATAGCGAAATCAGAAATTCGAAACAAATTCAAATGACCAAAGTGGAAAATTTAAAACGATTCTGGTGAAAAATGCTGTTTTGAAGTTTGGGACATTTTTATTTTTAATTTGTTTCGTGCTTCGATATTTGTATTTCGAATTTTAGTTGCCCAAAAAACACGAAAATAACAACTAAGGGACTAAAACTGATGGCTGATAGCTTTCATTTACTCCTGCTTTAAAATCACCACTTCAATTTTACCGGCCAGCTTTTCTTTGAACAGCGCCGCATCCTTTTCAGACCCGACTAGGGCATTAAAATGCATGGGGATGGCTATTGCCGGCTTGATGGCAAGCGCTGCCTGCACCGCTTCCTCAGCAGTCATCACATAGGTGCCGGAGACCGGCAGGAGCGCGATATCGGTTTTGATGCTGCTCATTTCCGGGATGAAATCAGTGTCTCCCGCGTGATAGATGCGCACCCCTTCGATTGTCACAATAAAACCGAGCATGCCCGAGGCCTTCGGGTGGAAGGTTTTATTCGTATTGTAGGAGGGTACTACTTCTATTGCTACATTCTCGACAGTCAGCTTGTCACCCGGTTTCACCACCCTGATGCTGCCTTTCAGCTTTTTGGCTGTTACCGCGTCGGTCACGATCACCGTATCTTTTGTCTGGATTTTTTTAATGTCATCTTCCGAGCAGTGGTCAAAATGGTCATGGCTGATAAAAATAATATCAGCCGGCACTGCGGATTTTATCTGGTAGGGATCAAAGTAGATTACTTTCCCGCTGTCAATCCTGAAGCCGTCATGGCCCAGCCAGCGAATCTTCTTTATAACATCCTGTACCATACGCTCCTCCTTTGATTGATGGTTGCCATCCATTGGAAACGGTAAAATTATCAAATATCACCGGATGTATGTCAACTGGTATAATGCCGGAATATATTTTAATAATAATAACTTCATGCTAAGTTAATAAAAACCTATCAGCAGCTTCCTGGAGACATTGTGCTTGATCAGAGAAAAACCATCTGGTCATGGGCGCTCTATGACTGGGCCAACAGCGCCTATGTGACTATTATTATGGCCGGGTACTTTCCGGTGTTCTTCAAGCTTTACTGGAGCACCGGCGTTGATGCGACGGTCTCTACCGCAAAGCTCGGCCTGGCCAATTCGCTCTCAGGAATTGTTCTGGGAATACTGGCCCCGGTTCTGGGGGCGATTGCTGACCGGGGCAGCGCAAAAAAGAAATTTCTCATATTCTTTGCCTTTTTCGGGGCGGTAATGACCGTGGCGCTGTGTCTGGTGCAGCAGGGAAACTGGCAGGCAGCAGCGGCCCTGTATGTGCTTTCAGTCATCGGCTTTTCCGGCTCCCTTATCTTTTATGATGCGCTTCTGCCGGGAATCGCGAGCGAGAAGAAGATTGACTATGCATCAATACTCGGCTACGCCCTGGGCTATCTCGGCGGAGGGTTGCTGTTTGCTTTCACCATCTGGATGTCAGCGCAGCCGGAGCTGTTCGGGCTGGGCTCAGGCGATGCGGCAAAAGCAGCCGCTATAAAAATCTCTTTTATCCTGACCGGCCTGTGGTGGGGAATATTTACCATCCCCCTGATGCTTTTTGTGCCTGAGCCGGAAAATTCCGCGGCTGAAAAATCCTCCGCGCCAATACGCGACGGCCTGCGGCAGCTTAAACGCACCTTCTTGGAAATCCGCTCGCAAAAAAACGCCTTCCTGTTTCTGGCCGCCTACTGGCTCTACATCGACGGCATTGACACCATCATCCGCATGGCAGTTGACTACGGCCTGTCAATCGGCTTTGCCTACAAAGACCTGATCCTGGCGCTTCTCATCACACAGTTTGTGGGATTCCCCAGCGCGTTTGTTTATGGAAAGCTTGGTGAGCGAACAGGGCTGAAGAATGCTATTTATGGCGGGCTTGCCGTCTACCTGCTGGTGGTGGTGTGGGCAATCAGGATGACCGGAGCATTTGAATTTTATCTGCTCGCGGTTATGATCGGACTGGTACAGGGCGGCGTGCAGGCTTTGAGCCGCTCCTATTACGCGCGCCTCATCCCGAAGGAAAAGGCGGGAGAATTTTTTGGCTTCTACAATATGATTGGAAAATTTGCCGTGGTCATCGGCCCGGCCTTAATAGGGATCGTGGGCAGGGTCACGCACAATTCACGTTTGGGCATTGCGGCAGTGGCGCTGCTTTTTATTGCCGGCGGGGTTCTGCTCTATTTCGTTAAAGAAGAGGGCTGTGAAAAAAGAGCGGCCTGAAGCTTATTTATCCTCCCAGACATGAACCTTGTCAGGCTGTTGAAAAACACCCATCTGCTTCGTTGCGCTCATCCTTCGTCATTGCGACGTACGGTTCAGTACGCCTCATTCCTCACGATTTCGCGCGCCTTGCATTCGGATGTTTTTGACCAGCCTGTGAGAAAACTGCTTTTTCTACAGCCTGTTAGGCGGCGCATAGCTTGCGGTTTTATTGATCCCGCCGTAGAAGCCGGTGAAGGTTGTAATATCCATGCCTAAGAGGAACAGCGGGTCGGAAGCTTTAACCCTCTCAAGCTTTGATTTCCCGATCAGCTCTTCATTGAGCGAAATGGAGATGATATCCCCGATACAGTTCATCTGGTTCTCATTGGGCCTGATAATATGGTTCAGCCGGCATTCAATGTGCTGGTAGCACTCCTCAATGCGGGGAGGCCTGACCTTAAGCGACGGCAGAGCCGTGAGCCCGGCCTTATCAAGTTCATTAACACCCTCATCGTAGAGAAGGCCTGTTTGCGCCACCTGCTCAAGCATTGAAAATGATGCATAGTTGACCACAAACTCTCCGGTTGCCTCGATATTGCGGGCGGTATGCCAGCGGCTGTTGATGCCTACGAGAAGCTGCGGGTTGGCGCCGGTGCTGAACGGATATACCAGGCCGAAGGGCGCGGCATTGACGCGGCCATCCTTGTCCACGGTGGTGACAATGGTTGTTTGAAAGGCAAGCACCACCTCATCAAGGTGCCAGAGGAATTCGGGAATTATTTCTTTTTTCATGCTGCGCCTCCTTCAGAAGCATTTCGTTTTGTCAAAAATTAACCACAGAGCACACAGAGAAAATATTTTATTTCCAGATGTTAACAGAAATTCTGTTTCCTCCCCTCTGTGTCCTCTCAATTATTATTCTCTTTTTTTCTTTTTTAGTTTTTACTCCGGTACAATTTATCAGCTCTCTCTCGCTTCATCCAGCTCTTCAAAAATGCTCAGTACCGATACCCTCCTATGCTATAAACAGGCTCCGATGCCTCGGGTATTTCCATTAATAGATATTCTGTTGGAGAACACTGAGAATCCCTCTGT
>JAPLIX010000453.1 GCA_026388865.1 Pseudomonadota bacterium
CGGTGATAACACTGCCGTCCACCAGCCCGGAACTGCTTTCTGCGCGGAGAAACTCCTCAAGCTGCTCTATGGTGGTGATAACTCTATCGGAAAGATGCTGATGAACGAGCCGGCGAATATCTGCGGCAATGGATTTAAAAGCCGGGTCATACCGGCAGGCAGCGTCAAAATCATGGGTGATGGTGCGGAGCTCGATAATGTCAATATCGAAGATATGAAATTTCGGGATCAGGGCAATAATTTCCCGCAGAATCGAATAGGTTTCTTCGAAGTTATCGCCCCGGCAGGCATTGAGAAAGGAGATGATCTGCGTCTCAAGCCCGGCAATTGATGCAGTGCGCTTTCCGCTGTAGGCGTGCTTGGTGCGCAGATAAATGTGGATGTGAATGAGGCCCTGTTTCGTGACTTCCGGCTTTTCATTCTGCCGCAGCGTAGCAAGCAGGCTGCAGGCATCATCCGCTGATCCGACCAGATATACCGGTTCCATGAGAAAAACTTTCCGTTACCTGTCGTGCTCAGAATCCGCATCGAGAGTGCAATGGTACGCTGCACTTTTCACCGTCATCTTTTAACTTCACTGAACTCCCATCACCCGGTCAATTTTATTCTGAGGAATAAGATAGTCTATGGTTTTTGTCTGGGGGTTGAGAAGAAAGATGATATTTCCGGTTGCGCAAAAGGTTCCGGCATCTTTTTTTACCAGGTTATATGAGTCGCGGAATTGATTGAGTTCCCGGGGCAGTTCAGGCCGTTTTATTTGAGGCGCATATTTGAAGCAAAACGGCTCGGTAACATTGAAAATATAATAGGTGGTTCCTTTGATATCCGTTGTTCCGGTGAGGGTTCCTACCTTCTTGCCATCCTGCGTGAGCCCGGCATTATTAACCGGCGGCGGCTGTATCCGGATATTTTCTTTTACCGGGGAAGCGCAGCCCAAAGCAAGGAGCAGCGCAATGATAGTGAGGCATTTGAGTAAAGGAGATTGTTTGCAGCCCATTTCAGCTCCGATAAAAAAAGTATGGTCACCAGCTTTTATTCTATGCCATTTTTATAAATGTTGTAAAGTATAATCCGGGCTGCGCGAGATGCGGCGGCTTTGCGAGTGAGCGGCAACTTTATTTTGCCGTGCCCTTTGCACAACCGTTTTTCATGTGTTATATTTAAACTGTGTATAGCCCCATGATACCTCCTGGAGATGGCAGGGTTCCCCCCTCTTTTCCCTGACCAGCTCCGGGAGGTATTTTATTGCATTTTTCAGCTAACTTTACTATACTGTTTCATACTTCATGACACGAAATGGCAGAAAGGGGAAATGCGTGAAACAGATACCCGAAAGAGTTTTTTCCATATCAAAAAAACAGAAACCCCGATCAGCTGCCTGGCTGACAGGGGCTTTTTTATGTGCGCACCCTGCAGGGACGCAGCGGAAGAGATGGTTTGTACAAGAATTTCTGCTGCTTACGATACTGGTACTGGTTTCAGCGCCGCCATGCGGGGCACGTCCCCTGCCGGAAACAGCGTACGCCGCTGGTTCCGACAGCTTCCGGACGGTGCAGCCCGGCATCATTACCGGAGACCAGAACCTCCTCGAAGACAGCGGCACAGCAGCGCCTGCTGCTGTTATCCCCTGGACCCAGGTAAATGTGGAAGGTTTTTATCCGGTGTTTTACTGGAGAGGTGTATATAATTATGGAGTGATGGATGACTCATTTGCCGTATTTAATGGCAAATTGTATGCAGGAACTGATAATCCTATAAATGGACCTGAGATATGGAGGTATAAAGATGATGGATCAACCACCTGGACCAATGTATCTGCGGATCCATCCAATCCGGGTAAAAGCATTTTATACGGGGGTGAAGGTACTCAATTTCTGATAGTGTTCGGTGACTATCTTTACGCTGGGACTGTCTATGGAAGTAACTCGCCATACTTAAAAGAAAATGGGCAGGTGTGGCGGACTCATGATGGCAACAGCTGGGAGAAAGTTTTTGATTATGACGACTGGCTAGCTTCAAATGAAACAGGAGATTTAAAGAGTGCAGCAGTTTTCAATGGCTATCTTTATTTAAGCGCGAAGCCCAAACGTAAGAGCAGAAAACCACGCTGAGATATTTCGTTCCATAAATGGTATTGAATGGGAAAAAGTGCTTGGTGAAAATTCACCAAACGGATTTAACGATCCTGATGTTCTCTATGCCTATCCCTTTGAAATTTTTGATAACCAGCTTTATGTGGGTGTCAACAATGAAAAAGATGGTGGAGAGATATGGAGAACTTCCGACGGGGAGAATTGGGAACAGGTAAATATTGACGGGATGATTGCTGATGGTTACCAAAAAAACAGGTACATGATACGGCAACTTATTGTCTTTGATAGTTATCTTTATGCTTTTGTTCTGAATAATGATTTTGTAAACCAAAGATGGATTGAGGTGTGGCGCAGTCAGAATGGTACTGATTGGGATCAGGTTGGAGACAATGGTTTAGGAAGCCCTTCTAATAATAAAGATGGCAGGGGCGTTGAGGTATATAATGGCTGCCTTTATGTTGGCGCTGGAGGATACTTTAGTGAAAACGCAGTAATTTTTCGTTCCTGCGATGGGATTAATTTTACCGAAATTACCGATGGCCAACTCGGTGACCAGGTTAACCATGGAGTCATGGCTCTCAGAAGTTTTGGGGGCTGTTTGTATGCCGCTACATATAGATATGATGGAAGTTTTGGTGGCACTGAAGTGTGGCGTTATTGTGAAAATCTAATTGATACTGATGCTGATGGTATTCCTGATGTGGAAGATAACTGCCCGGCAAAACCCAATGGCCCAAATCTTGGCACATGTATGCCCGGCTCAGATAAAGCAGGCGCAACCTGTCACAGTGACGCTGATTGTGTGATTGGCTGTTCTACCAACGGGAATTGCAGCTTGAACCAGGAGGATACTGACGGAGACGGCGCGGGAGATGTGTGCGACAACTGTCCAACTACCTGTAATCCACAACAGTTAGACGCAAACGGAAATGGCATTGGTGATTTGTGCGATGCTGACCCGGGCTGTGGCGGGTGTTCGCAGCCAGCGTGTGAACTACAGTGCAAGTAACTATTTAGCTGTAAATGTCAGGCATCTCATCGCCGGCGCACGCGGAGGGAACATAGATGAAAAAAATATCAATACTGATAATCTGCCTGCTTGTTGCCGGGTGCAGCGTCAAGCGGCCGGTACTCTATCCTAACGCAAAACTGCAGAAGGTCGGTCAGTCCCAGGCGCAGCAGGATATAGACGTGTGCTGCCGCATGGCTGAGGCCTACCTCACGTCGCACCCGGGGAAAGAGATAGCGGCAGACGCGGCGAAAACAGGTGTGGTGGGTGCTGCCACCGGGGCTGCGGTCGGCGCGGTGTACGGCGGTGCGGGAAGAGGCGCGGCTGCAGGCGCGGCCGCGGGGGTGGTGGGAAGCACCGCCAGCGGCATGTTCAGGACGCGTGAGCCAAGCCCGACATTCATGAACTTTGTGAACCGCTGTCTGCACGAAAAAGGCTATGAGCCCATCGGCTGGGAGTAAGATTTAAAAGGGGGTAACAGTGCCTGCCGGTTGTCCTGCTGAAAGCAAGCTTGCTTTTAATTACCCTGCGCTTGCAAGCTTTTTCCCCGACGCGAAAACCTTCTTCAGTTCTTCGGTCTTTTTCTTAATGTCACCGATGTCCCGCACATCGGTGACGTGTATTTTCTCCACGATCTGCATCATATAGGTTCTGGCGATATTACGCTCGAACGCTTGAAAGGCGAGCTCTGCGGATTGCGGGTCTTTGAAGTCCTGTACCATGCCGACCACCGCCTGCTTGCCTTTCAGCCCGTTGCTGATAAATCTGAACGCGTCCATCGTCCCCAGCTCACCGACAATTTCAACCTCCCACAGCGGCAGGCAGCGTTCGAAAAAGCGCGCCATGATGGCGGTATAGGTCGCGCAGTAGAGCGGCGACGCAAACAGGAGGAGATCGGATGCCGCCATCTCCGGCAGCAGCGTGTCCATGTCGTCACGGAAGCGTTTGCACTTGAAGCCCGGCTGGAGCATGCAGTTGCGAAAACATCCCTGGCATTGATTGATGTCAAGATCTGCGAGAAAATATTTTATTACCTCCGCTCCTGCTGAGGCAGCGCCTTCCAGGAAGGTATCGACCATGATTTCCGTGTTCCCTTTTTTGCGCGGGCTTCCGACCAGTCCTAAAACTTTCATTTTCAATTTCCTCCTTGTTTCATGAGCTTCAACAATCAGGCTATTCCCATCCCACTTGACCAGAAAAGCAATTTGTTTGAATCATAAAATGTAGCCTTGGACATGTCAACTTAAGAAAAATATCCCCCATCCGCATGCCAGCGGATGAGGGATGTGATCTCAGCATATTGTTTTATATTACCAGCCGCCGGGGCCGGGGCCTCTTCCCGGACCTTTGCCGCAGCCCGGCATCATGCCGCAGCCAGGTCCAGGGCCGCCTCCGGCAGGCATGCAGCCGAACCCGAGGGTGCAGCCGGGGGGGAGCAGGGACATTTGTTCGGAAGTCAGAATTTTTCGTGCCTCAAGCTGGCAGGAGAGCCGTTTTTCATTGAGCTGCAGCTGCAGTTCGCTGATCTCCTTAAGCAGGTTTCTTGCTTTGCCTGCGTCGGGTTTCGGCTCCAGCAGCAGGCCTTTCAGCTCAACCTGCTTCTGTTCAATTCGGTTGCCCAGCGGCGCGCATTCCTTCCAGCAACCCTGGTGCAGCGTATCCAGTTTCTTTTGCTGCTCAGCGGAAAGGTTCAGCCCCGCAACATCTGCCCGCCAGCCGGGACCTCCTCCCAATGCGCCGCTGTGCATGAAACACTGGGCCTCAACAGTCATGGTCCAGCTCATGGCTGCGACCATCAGTACGGTGATCAGTAATGCTTTTTTCATGGGTTATTTCTCCTCGGTTATAATTGCTGTTGTACGGTTAAACAGTTGCCTCCGGCACATCCTGCGCGACTGTTATTGACAGGGACCATTTCCTCTGCCCATTCTGCCCTTAAACCCCGGGCCTTTACCGCAGCCGCCCAGCATACCCTTCGGGCACATCATGCCCTGGATGTTCCCGAGATACACCGCTCTCTGCTGCGGTGTCATGGCAGCAGTCTCCTGAAGAATCTGCTCCACGGTTTCCTCCTGGATTTTCCCCTGCAGCGCGGTGATGGCCCGAATCTTTTCCTGGATTTTCTGTTTATCCGGCGGCTGCTCCATCAGGAGAAGGGCAAGCTGCTCCCGCTGCTTCTGTATGCCTGATCGTTCCTGCCACAGCCTGTTCCGGAAATCTGCCCGTGACTGAAGCACTTGGGGAGAAAAATTTTCAGCTGGCATCTCAGGAATGCGTGCAGGCTCACTGCCGCTTATCCAGTACTGCCGGGCTAACGGGTAGCCGAGAGCGCCGAGCACGGCGCAATTAACTGCCAGAGAAAAGATGAAACTGATTTTGAGCCAGGTATCTTTCATATACCCTTTTCCTCCATAGCATAATTGACCTTTATATATGCATCGCCAATTGACTGGGGCGGGGTATCCTGAAATACTTCCAAGTACAGGGCCGTATCTGTTTCTCCCCGGTCAAGGAAGGTTGATGCAATGATTCGCCCGAGCCCGATGCCGATGACAAGACCGATCACCAGAGCCGCTGTGGCAGCAGAAAGCGGAACCGGGAAGAGCCAGCTCAGGAGTTTCCGTGACCGGGTGTTTTCCCCATCAGCGAGAATGCGGGCCAAGGTAGCGGGAATAAAATCAGGCACCTCTTGCACGTCCGGCAGTTCAAGCAGAAGCTCCCAGGTTTTTGATAATGCTGCAGCCTCCTGTGAACAGGCGGGGCACTGCGCAAGATGACTTTTCAGTACCTCTGCCACTCCGGCCGGCAGCTCGCCGTCAAGAAAGGCTTGGATCTTTTTCCGCATGGCTGTACAGCTCATATATTTTCTCCTATATAATTAAACATAATCAGGCAAAAAAACTTGCGCCGCAGGTGGTTAGTTATGGTATCTTGGTTGAGTTGAGAAGTCATTTTTCCAGTTCCGCACCAAGTGTTTTTTTAAGGGCATCCATTCCCCGGAAGACCAGGGATTCGACTGCTGATACTGAACACTCAAGAACCCGTGAAATCTCTTTATAGCTTAAGCCCTCAAACCGCAGCAGGGTGATGGCCATCTTCTGGCGGAGCGGGAGTGAATCCAGTGCCCGGCGGACCATGCGGGCGCGTTCCTGCTGCTCTAAAGCGGTCTCCTGGGTCGCTGCCCGGGAAACAGCAGAAAGCACGCCTGGTGTCAGGGCGGCATCTTCCTCTGCCGCGTACAGCGGGTCTCTCTTCCTGCTTTGCATAAAATTGATACAGTGGTTGGCCGTAATGCGGTAGAGCCAGGTGAAGACCCCGGCGTCAGGGGTATAGGAGCCTGCGGCGCGGTAGACTTTCAGAAAAATATCCTGCACCAGGTCGCGGGCGCTTTCTCTATCGCCGGTAAAACGGCATACCAGCCCATAGACGCGATCCTGGTACCGGGCCATGAACAGCCTGAAGGCGTCAGGATCTTTCCCGGCTGCGGCCTTGAGAAGCTCAAAATCAGTTCGCTGATCGTACACTATGAGAAGCCCTTTTAAAATAATTCATCTCACTGAACTATATATATTTTTAAACAGTATTAATAAATAAAAATTGCGCTCAACTATCGAGAAATTTATTCAGTTGCACCATGAGCACCATACCAGAAGCAGCTCCCCGCAAAATAAGGGTTATTATCTTTGATCTCGGCAAAGTGATTGTTGATTTTGACCACCGGACTATCTGTAAACGGCTTGCCGGGTACTGCAGATTAACCCCCGATGAAATCTATGAAAGGATATTTACATCAACGCTTGAGGACCGGTTCGACGAAGGCAGAATAACGCCGGAACAATTTCATGCAGAAGCAGCCCGCAGCCTCGGCTGTAATCTCTCTATCACGGCCTTTAAAAAAATTTGGAACCGCATTTTTACCATCAATCCCGGGATTTCAGCGCTGATACGGCGCCTTAAAAAAGATTACCGGCTGCTGTGCCTTTCAAACACCAATATCTGGCATTTCGGGTACTGCATTGAAACATTTCCCGTGCTGAACCAGTTTGATGCGTTCATACTTTCTTTTACCGTGGGCGCGAGAAAGCCGCGGCGCAGGATTTTTAAGGAGGCATTAAAAGTTGCCGGTGCCCTGCCGGAGCACTGCTGTTACATAGATGACATACCTGAGTATGTGCATAAAGCCAGGAAACTGGGGATGCACGGCATTGTGTTCACGACAGCAGAACAACTAAACCATGACATCAAGCAATATCTGGCACATTGACATCAGCAGTTTAGTGTTTAATGTAAGAGTGCAGGGGTGTAGCAGGTAATTTGATAGCGCTGTTCTAAAAAAATGATATAGTATGTTTGCAGGGCGTGAAAGGAAGCAACCATGAACAACAATAAAATACCGGGTCCGCGAGAGCTGGAAAAAGAGCTTAATGAATACCTGGCCAAAAAATATGGGGACCAGGTGCGGCTTTCTGTTCCGCTTCTGTTTCCCGATCATTCTGAGGCCGGCGAAGAAGAGGAAATAAAGACGAACGTCCCTCCGGCTAAAATTAATTTTACCATGAAGCCGGAGGAGCTTGAGGCGTACCTGAATGAGTATATTATCAAGCAGGAACGGGCCAAGGAGATCCTTGCTACTAAAATCTGCACCCATTTTAACCGGATCAGGCACAGCGATGAGTCGGCTCCCGTAGGAAATATCAAAAATAACATCATCATGATCGGGCCCACCGGCGTGGGCAAAACGTTCCTCATCAAGCTTATTGCCCAGAAGATCGGGGTGCCGTTTGTGAAAGGCGATGCCACCAAGTTCAGTGAAACCGGTTATGTGGGCGGCGATGTCGAGGATCTGGTGCGCGACCTGGTCCGGGAAGCAAACGGAGATATTGAGCGGGCGCAGTACGGCATCATCTACATTGACGAGATTGACAAGATTGCCGGCAGCAATAACCTCTATGGCCCTGATGTGTCCCGCACCGGCGTGCAGCGGGCGCTGCTTAAACCGATGGAGGAGACCGAGGTGGACCTCAAGGTGCCCCATGATATAGTTTCGCAGATGGAGGCGGTAGAGCAGTACCGGAAGACCGGGAAGCGGGAGAGGCGGATAGTGAATACCAGGAACATTCTCTTCATTATGAGCGGCGCTTTTAACGGTCTTGAAAAAGTTATTGGCGACCGGCTGAACAGCAAGGGCGTGGGTTTTGGTGCTGCTCTGAAGAGTCCTGCGCGTGAGGAGGCGTTGCTGGGAGCGGTGAAGGCAGAAGACCTGATGAACTTCGGGTTCGAGTCAGAGTTCATCGGCAGGCTGCCGGTTGTTGCGGTGTTTGAATCTCTGACCATGGATGATTTGTATGCAATCCTTAAAAACCCGAACAGCGCGGTGATAAACAGCAAGAAACGCGATTTTATGGCCTATGGCATTGATATACGGTTTGAAGATGATGCGCTGAGAACCATTGCAGAAATGGCGTGCGCAGAAAAGACCGGGGCCCGCGGCCTTATCAGCGCCGGGGAAAAGGTGCTGCTTACGTTTGAAAAAAAGCTGCCCTCAACCACTATAGATAAGCTGGTGGTAACCAAAGCAATGGCTGAGCATCCGTCCCGGGAGCTGAAGAGCCTGCTGTCCGGCAAGGGGCTTGAAACCATGTATCAGCGGCATCAGCAGCTCATCGAACAAGAGAAAGACGATCTCCGGGAATGCATGCTGGAGAAGGTAACCTCACTGAGTGCGGCCCAGCAAAGCTTTGTAAGCAGTGAAAGCCTGGATATCATATTGCACACTGCGGTGGTGAAATGCCGCGCTTATCAGAGCGTGCTTGATGAGGCGATGGGCATCGAGCGTGCAGTGCGAAGGTTTGAAAAAAAGTTTTTAGGGCTCCATGGTATTTTAATTCAGCTTGACGAGAAGGCGGTGAACAGACTATTAGAAAAAGTGTTTACTGATAATGAACGGGTGGACATCCTCCTGGAAGGGCTGCTCAAAAATTATGAGCACGGCCTCAAACTCCTCCGGGAGAAGACCGGAAAAAACAGTTTCGTGTTCTCCCGTGAGGCAATAGAATCGCCGCAGCAATACCTGAGCGATTTAATAAAAGAATCATACCAGCAGGGAGCGTAAATGGCAGCATTTGAAGATTATTATAAAATACTGGGTGTCAGCAGGAATGCCACGGAAGCGGAGCTAAAAAAGACCTACCGCAAGCTTGCCATGCAGTATCATCCGGACCGGAATCCCGGGGACAAGAGCGCGGAGGAGAAGTTCAAAAAAATAAATGAGGCCTATGCGGTGCTGGGCGATAAGGAGAAGCGCGCGCAGTTCGACCGCTTTGGCTCGGCCGGGTTCCATCAGCGCTACACTCAGGAAGACATTTTCCGCGGCTTTGACGTGGGAGATTTATTCAAAGACCTGGGGTTCGGCTCTGAAGATATTTTCAACAGGGCTTTCGGCGGCGCCCGCCGCGGCGGCAGCCATGGCCCGGGATTTGGCGGGAGGGGCCGGGGTGCCGGGTTCCGCGCAGAGGATTTATTTGGCGGCGGAGGGTTTGGCCAGGAAGCATATACGCCGCAGGGCCGGGACTTGAGCATGGACCTGACCATAGATTTCATGGAAGCCATTACCGGGTGTGAAAAAAAGATTGCCTATATTGTTGACGGCGCAAAAAATGAAATCACGGTGAAGATTCCCCGCGGCATCTCGAGCGGTCAGAAACTGCGTCTGAGCGGTAAAGGGGAGCGCGGCGCGTCCCCTGCGCCGGGAGACCTGTATGTGACGGTTCAGGTGCAGGAGCACCCGGTATTCAAACGGGAAGGAGACGACATCCTGGTTGAGCAAGAGATAAAACTGTCGGAAGCGCTTCTGGGCACTACCATCGAAGTCCCAACCGTGACCGGGACCAGCAAAATAAAGGTTCCCCCCGGTATCCAGAGCCATACCAAACTGCGGCTCAAAGGCTGCGGGGTTCATCATTTCAAGGGCAGTGGTCAGGGAGATGAATACGTGAAGATACTGGTGCAGATCCCCAAACACCTCACGGCGCAGCAGAAAAAAATATTTGAGAATTTGTCGGCAGAGGGGCTGTGATAGAAACCAGCAGGTTTGAACATGCATACTATAACAGCAAAGGAGGAAATCAATGATATCTAAAAAACTGCTCGACCTGATCCTGCATAAGGAAGACCGGCTGACACAGCGCTGGGTAGACGAGGTGAAGAAATCCCCATACATGAAAAGCTACCAGGGCCACCGTGATGATGAATTGCGCACGAGAAACAAGAAATTCTTTGAGTACCTGGCAAAATGGATAGATGAAGGGACTTCACGGGAAGAAACAGGCGCCTACTTTGAAACTATCGGCCGGCAGCGGTACCGGGAAGGGTTCCCGCTTCCTGAAATACTGTACGGCGTATTTTTAGCGAAGAATGTGTTTCACGATGTATTAGTGCAGGAGGCGCTGTTGACCAGCGCTATGGAAATCTACCAGACGCTGGAATTAATCACGATGATCTATACCTTTTTTGACCACGGCAATTTTAATATCACCAGGGGCTACCTGGAAGAGCTGTATGCGGCAATCGGTAAATCCGGGAAATTATCGGATGCTGATCTGAAGAGATACTTTTTCACCGGGTCGTTTGGCACGCCGGATGTCCGTTTCGCGTGAAGGTAACAGACCTGCAGATAGTGATTACCCTGCCAGTTGTTAAACTCAGTTACCTCTCAACACACATCACAACGGTCCCGGTTATTTGATTTCCGGTGCTGCGTTCGGGTCAAACGGGTTGGTGCGAATCACCAGGGAAAAGATATACGGATAATCAGCCTTCAGGTGCCTGACATAGGCTATCCATTCGGCGAGCAGCAGCACATAGGCCCTCTTCAGGTCGTTAACAACGTGGTGATAGTCCGGTGGTGTGAGCGACGCTACGGTTTTTCGAACCGCCAGTTCTTCGGTAAGATGGAACACCGCAAACAGCAGGTCGGTGAAGGATTCGTGCTCAAGGAGGTTAGGGTTCTCAAGCAGGCTGAGCAGGAATGCCCGCTTTTCAAGCAGAAACGCTTTCAGACCCTCCAGATCACGGATGCCGGTGTCTATCGAGCACTCATAGGCAGTCAGATATTTCCTGACGCTGTCAAACTCCCGCTCAGTCCATTCCCCTTTTACTATAAGGCGGCTTCTGATTTGAGATACGCTCAGATCGAAGGCCGAGAACAACCGCAGCAGGTCGGTCCCCGTCTCGCTGAAAAAAGTCCCGATAGCCATATTCATTTTACTGAGCTTTGCCTGCTTTTCCCGCCTGCGCAGGAGTTCTTCCACAATAATTGATACCACCAGCACCTGGATCGGCACAAATGCCATGTCCTGCAGCAGGTAAAAGAGCGTGTCGCTTTCTTTATGAAA
>JAPLIX010000507.1:0-3435 GCA_026388865.1 Pseudomonadota bacterium
GCGGGCTCCGATCACCGTTTTTCCGCCCAGGATGGTGGCCCCGGCATAGATAATCACATCGTCTTCCACCTTGGGGTGACGTTTCTTGGTCCTCAGGGCCTCCACCTCATTTTTAGGCAGGGACAGGGCGCCCAGGGTCACCCCCTGGTAGAGCCTAACCCGCTCGCCGATTTCCGTACTTTTAATCTCCTTGACGCCGCGTTCCTGCAGCTCACGCTCGATCCGGTCAACCGCGGCCTCTATGAGATCAGTGCTGATCGGCCGTTTGCGGCATGCCACCTTCAAGCCGCTCAATATTTTGTCCCGGTCAAACGGCTCTCTGCGGCCGTCCTTCTTGATAATCGACGGAAGGGTCTCTTCAATCTTTTCGTGGGTGGTGAAGCGCTTTTTGCAGTAGATACATTCTCGCCTTCTGCGAATCGAAGCTCCATCTTTACTGATGCGCGAGTCAATAACCTTATCTTCCTGTTCGTCACAAAACGGACATTTCATGGTAGCCCCCGAAAAGGTTAACAGGTGCACAGGTTAAAAGGTTAAGAGGATAAAGGACAGACATCTGTGCCCTTTTGCCGCTTCGCCATTTACCGTAACGTAGCTATTGTACCGGCTTATTTAACTTTTGTCAATGTAAGGTCAGTTTCGTTTAACAGGCTTTCTGTGAGCTCGTCAGGATAGCCCTGCTCGTAAATAATAGCTGTTATGCCCGCATTGATGAGCATTTTAAGGCAGATGCTGCAGGGAAGGGTGGTACAGTAAAGCGTGGCGCCGCTGATGCTGATGCCATGAAAGGCAGCCTGAATGATGGTGTTTTGCTCGGCATGAAGCCCGCGGCACAGCTCATGCCGCTGTCCGGACGGTATGTTGTTCTGCTCCCTGATGCAACCGGTATCCTCACAGTGCGCAAGGCCGGTCGGCACCCCGTTGTAGCCGGTAGCCAGTATCCGCTTATCCTTTACCACTATGGCACCGACCTGCCGTCTGATGCAGGTGGATCTGCGCGCTACCAGGCGGGTAATGTCCATGAAATATTCGGTCCAGTCAGGGCGCTTGTTTTTTTCAGGCATGATACGTCAGGATAGCGTTAATAAAAGGGGAGGGCGGATGAACTCATGAAAGGCTACGGTGAGCTTTTAAAATTCTCCCGTTCTATCTCCATAATCTGATCAAGCCGCCGCTGATGGCGCTCGCCGCCGTCAAAAGCAGTTTCACACCAGACCGCAAGCATCTGCCGGGCGGTTGCAGGGTCAACATCCTCACCCAGGGCCAGCACATTAGCGTCATTGTGCTGACGGCTCCGGCGCGCATCTTCAACGCTGCGGCACAGGGCAGCGCGCACGCCGGGGAACTTGTTGGCAACCATGGCCATGCCGATTCCCGACCCGCAGATAAGTATTCCCCGCTCACAGCGCTTTTCAGAAACGCTTCGGGCAACAGCCTTTGCAAATAGCGGATAGTCGGAAGATTCTGCAGAATAAGCTCCCAAATCTTCTACGGCTATTCCCTGTTCAGCAAGGGTTGTCTTGAGCAGGCTTTTAAGAAGGAAGCCGCGGTGGTCTGAGCCGATTGCCAGTGTTCCGGTGGCAGCAGTCATCCCTCAAACCTTTTGAAAATAAGGGTTGCATTGGTACCGCCAAAGCCGAAGGAGTTGCTCATGACGATGCGCACCTCTTTATTTCTGGCCACATTGGGGACATAGTCGAGGTCGCACTCAGGGTCAGGCTCCTCGTAATTTATGGTTGGCGGGATAATACTGTCACGAATGGCAAGCAGGCTGAAAATTGCCTCAACCCCTCCTGACGCGCCGAGAAGATGTCCGGTCATGGACTTAGTTGAACTTACCGGCAAATTTTTTATATGCTCCCTGAATACCGTTTTCATGGCGATGGTTTCAGAGAGGTCATTCATCGGCGTGGAGGTGCCGTGGGCATTGATATAATCAATGTCTTCAGGCTTGAGGCCGGCATCATCAAGAGTCAGCTGCATGCACTTCGCAGCTCCTTCTCCATTAGGCGATGGGGCGGTAATGTGATAGGCGTCTGCATTACAGCCGAAGCCGACAATTTCGGCAAAGATGGTGGCACCGCGCTGCTGCGCCTTCTCCAGATCTTCCAGCACCAGGATGCCCGCGCCTTCCGCCATCACAAACCCGTCACGGTTCTTCTCAAAGGGACGGCTTGCTTTCCGCGGTTCATCATTGCGCGTGGACAGTGCCTTCAGGGCACAGAAGCCGGCAACCGCCAGAGGTGTGATGGTGGACTCAACGCCGCCTGCTATCATGGCATCTGCGTCCCCGCGCTGGATGATGCGGAATGCCTCGCCAATAGAGTGATTGCCCGTAGCGCAGGCCGTGACCACGCTGCTGTTGGGCCCGCGGCATCCAAAGTAGATCGAGATCTGGCCGGGAGCAAGGTTTACTATCAGCATGGGAACAAAGAATGGTGATACTTTTTTCGGGCCGCTCTTCAGGAGCATCGTGTGATACTTTTCGATTGTCTGCAGGCCCCCAAGCCCGGAACCAACCAGCACGCCGACCCGGTCTGCAGTGCTTTCGTCAATCACCAGCCCGGACTGTTTAATAGCCATGGTGCCGGCAGCCAGGGCAAACTGGATAAAAATATCCA
This sequence comes from Pseudomonadota bacterium, assembly GCA_026388865.1. GTDB lineage: Bacteria > Desulfobacterota > WTBG01 > CAIYCZ01 > CAIYCZ01 > JAPLIX01. Next base: position 2,622 of record JAPLIX010000507.1, read on the forward strand.
TTTTTTTCTGGTCTTTTTTATCAATATAGGCATCGGGGTCAAAATTTTTAACTTCTCCGGCAATTTTGCAGGGATATTCCGAGGTATCAAATTTGGTGATAGGACCAATCCCTGATCTGCCCTGGCAAATCGCAGCCCAGTTATCTTCCAGCCCTATCCCCAGCGGGGATACTATGCCCATGCCCGTGACAACAACTCGTCTTTTCAATGCTGTAGCGCCCCCTTCAAAAATATTGACATACAGTGCTCATGAAACTAAAAGCAGGCTATGCGGATGGTGTATGGCGCGTAGCGCGGCTACTTTTTCATGTGCGTCTTGATATAATCGATAGCATCCTTTACGGTCTGGATCTTTTCTGCGGCATCATCAGGAATCTCCTGGCCGAACTTCTCTTCAAACACCATGATGAGTTCAACCAGATCCAGGGAATCAGCACCCAAATCATCAACAAAAGAAGCCTCAGGAACCACTTCTTCTTCGCTCACTGAAAGCTGCTCTACAATTATTTCTTTTACCAATTGGTCTATGGATTTTTCGTCAGCCATGTTGTACAACCTCCTTTTAATGTGTACCTATTATTAATTTTGTTTATGTGCTTATTTATACCCCAACCAATACCCCCGTAAAGGCCGTTACATCTATGTATAGAGCCCGCCGTTGATATGTATGACCTGGCCGGTAATATAGCCGGCATAATCACTTGCCAGGAAACAGACCAGCGCGGCGACATCTTCGGGAGTGCCCAGGCGCTTTGAAGGTATCTGGGCGATGAGCAGGTCCCGGTCTTTTTCCGGTATCGCGTCGGTCATTGCC
>JAPLIX010000507.1:3508-7963 GCA_026388865.1 Pseudomonadota bacterium
ATCCGCATATTCACGGGCAACAGCCTTGGTAAAACCCATCACTCCTGCTTTGGAGGCTGAATAATTTGCCTGTCCGGGATTGCCCATGGCACCGGTCACGGATGCGATATTTATTATACGGCCGCTTTTCTGCCGGAACATATAGCGCAGCGCTGATTTTGAACAGTTGAAGGTGCCCTTGAGGTTGACCGTAATGACATCATCCCACTGCTGCTCAGTCATCCGCAGAAGTACCATGTCCCGGGTAATGCCGGCATTATTAACCAGGATATCGATTCTGCCGAACCGGTCGACGGCTGCTTTCATCAGCTCTTCACATTCCTTTAGACTGGCAACATTCATCGCGCGTGACAGCCCGGTGCAGCGCAATGCTTCAACCTCAGCGGCAACATTGTCGGCCAGATCCTGCCTGATGTCAGACACCACCACGTGAGCTCCGCGCTCTGCGAGGAACAGGGCAATGGTCCGCCCGATTCCCTGGCCGGCCCCGGTAACTACCGCAATTTTACCATCAACGTTCACTGCTGCCGCTCCCTCACATACTATATATATATTATTTTAAGATTTTTGCCAGTTCTTTAACCGGTACGGATTTCTCTCTGCTTTGAATAGCAGCGCTGCGGTCAATCCGTTGCATAAGACCGGCAGAAATTTTTTCCGGACTCCCTGCTCTTGTGCGGCACGGCTGACCGTCTCCGCATGGCCGGATAGTACCATCTGGTCAGGGCAGCTATTGGTGTCCTGGTTTAACTGCCCGTCTGCCGCTACGCTGTTATTCGATTTTACCGGCAGCGCCCTCTTTAATCAGGAACTGGCCGATGACATTTCTCTGGATCTGGTTGGTGCCTTCGTAAATCTGCAGGATTTTAGCATCGCGCATCATTTTTTCAACCGGGTAGTCGCGCATGTAGCCATAACCGCCGAATATCTGTACCACGTCAGTGGTTACGCGCATGCACACGTCTGAAGATAACAGCTTTGCCATGGACGCGTACTTGGCAATGTCTTTTGCGCCGGTATCAGCGTACCGGGCAGCTGCATAGGTGAGGGCGCGTGACGCCTCGATCTGGGTTGCCATATCAGCAAGCATGTGCTGTACTGCCTGGTGGCTGATGATGGGTTTGCCAAAGGTTTTGCGTTCCCGGGCGTAGGTAATAGCCTCGTTCAGAGCGCCCTGAGCCAAACCTACAGCCTGCGCGGCAATGCCGGTCCTGGTCTGGTCAAAGGTTTTCATGGCAACGATAAAGCCCATACCCTCTTTGGCAAGAATATTTTCCTTTGGTATTCTGCACTCGTCAAAAACAAGCTCACGGGTGGCAGATGCCCTGATACCGAGCTTTTTCTCTTTTTTGCCGAACTCAAAACCCGGGGTGCCTTTTTCAACAATAAAAGCGCTGGCTCCCCGTGAGCCCTTTTCCTTATCTGTTTTTGCAATGATGGAATAAATTTCCGCTTCACCGCCGTTGGTAATCCACTGCTTGGTGCCATTCAGTATGTACGAGTCACCGTCACGCCGTGCCGTGGTGCGGATGGCGCCGGCATCGCTTCCGGCTGCGGACTCGGTTATGCCAAAGGCAGCAAGACGCTTGCCCGAGGCAATCTGCGGCAGATAGGTATTTTTCTGTTTTTCGTTGCCAAACAGAAGTATCGGATAGCAACCGAGGCCGCTGGCCGCAAATGAAACCGAGACGCCGATACAGACCTTGCTCAGCTCTTCTACTGCCAGGCAGTTGTCAAGGTTGCCGCCTCCGAGGCCGCCATACTGTTCCGGGATATAAATGCCAAACAGACCGGCATCAGCAAGGACTTTGATTATTTCCCAGGGGAATTCTTCTTTTTCATCCAGTTCAGCCCGGGCGGGAAGAATCTTTTCCTTGGCGATTTCCCGGCAAAGATCAATGATATGGCGCTGCATTTCTGTAAAATCATAAAACATCGAGTGTCCACCTTTATACTATCGTATTGTTTACCAGCGCACCAGGGCAGAACCCCAGGTGAAACCAGCGCCGAACGCATTCATGAGCAGGAGGTCATTTTTTTTAATGCGGTTTTGCCGGTTTGCCTCATCTAGGGCTATGGGCACTGATGCGGAGGATGTATTACCATATTTTTGAATATTTACGAAAACTTTTTCCTTCGGCAGTTCAAGCCTCTTGGCAATGGCCTGGATAATGCGCAGGTTGGCCTGATGAGAAATGAGCAGGGCAATCTGATCGCCGGTGATTTTATTTTTCTCCAGAATTTGTGTTACACAATCCTCCAGCGCTTTTACCGCGCGCTTAAATACCTTGTTGCCGTCCATTTTAAGATAGTGATAGCGCTTGGCTATGGTCTCAGGGGAAGCAGGATGAGCTGATCCGCCGCCGGGCATATACAGGAGGTCGCTGCATGAGCCGTCAGCGTAGAGCAGGGTGGAAAGAATTCCCTGCTGGCCCTGCTCCCGCGACAGCACTACCGCTCCCGCCCCGTCGCCAAAAAGAATACAGGTGGTGCGGTCAGTATAGTCGGTAATTTTAGAGAGCGATTCTGCGCCCACCACCAGCACCTTGCTGCAATTACCGGCGCGAATAAAACTGTCCGCGGTGGACAGGGCATAGAGAAAACCGGTGCAGCCGGCTGAAATATCAAATGCAGCTGCCTGATAGGCTTCGAGCTTATGCTGCAGCAGGCAGGCAACCGATGGTGTGAGCATATCAGGGGTTACCGTAGCCACAATGATCATATCCAAATCGCCGGCAGTTATACCGGCCATCTCAAGGGCTTTAAGCGCCGCCTGATATGCAAAGGTGGACGTTGCCTCTCCGTCCCCGGCAACATGCCGTTCCTTAATCCCCGTTCTGGTCATAATCCATTCGTCGGATGTGTCGACGAGGCGGGCCAGATCATTATTGGACAATATCTTCCGGGGGGTATATGAGCCAGTGCCGATTATGCGAGCTCGTACCATGATAAAGACTATTTAAACCTCACCGCGTGGATCTAGAGATAGATTAAAGCACACTAATCTTACAGAAGGCTGAAAAACACGCAGCTACTCTTTTTTAACAGCGATTACCTCTCTATTCTTATAGTAGCCGCAGTGAGGGCATGCATAATGAGGCAGCTTGGGTTCTTTACACTGAGGACAGAGACTTACGACGGGCTGATCAAGCTTGTCATGCGTTCGTCTTTTTCTTCCTCGCGATTTAGAATGTTTTTTTGGTGGTAATGCCATAGTTCTCTTTCCTGTCGCTTTCTATATACAGATTTATTTTTTCAGCTGTTGAAGAACTTTAAAGGGGGAATCTGTTGTATTGGTTGCCCCAGAGCACCTGCAGTTCTTCTTATTGAGGTTTGTCCCGCAGGTGGGACAGAGGCCTAAACAGTCCTCTCTGCAATGAGGGTTCTGCGGCACCGCAAGATACATTTGCTCACGCACAAAAGGTTGTAATTCAATAACCCCCCCCTGATAATATCCCACCTCCATATCATCTTCTTGTAATTCTTTTTCCGCTTCAAACACAGCGGCTGATTGAGGGCAGAGAAAGTAGTGAAAATTAATATCTAACGGCTGGATAAACTCAGACAAGCACCCCACGCAGGTGGTCTCGATGGACGTCTTAAGATTACCTTCGATTATAACCTTTTCTGCCAGCAATGAGAAGGTTAAATTTAATAAAAGCGGCGAGCTGATTTTAAACCCGCAAACATCCTGCTGGATGATCTCAGCAGCAACGCGCGTATCCCACTCTGAACATATGTCTAAACCTTCTGCCGGGATCGACTCCAATTTAATGGTAAATATCTGTTTCATAAAATTTAGAAATTGGAGCCTACCTTATTATAAATATTGTAATAGTTTGTCAATTAAAATTTTGGGGTATAAAAGGCGCTTTCGGTTTTATCTTAACCCGTGATGCTGTCTAGTAGTGACTAATATATATAGAATAAAGTGATGACATTTTCAACGATATTTTGTGTATGCACCTCTCCAGCAATAAAGTTTCTATCCCGGTTTCTTTGAGCCTCAGGAAGGAATCCCGGTGAGTTGCATGCTGTATAACAGGCTGCGGTTTATGCCAGTGCATGCCGCAAGCAGTCATTGAAAATATAATAAACACACGGGGGAAAATGGTTGACACTTGTTTTGAGATAGGTTAAGAAAGCACTACTTTTAAGCCTGCAATAAATTCTTATGTAAGCAATACATATCAATGGAAAAAGTTAATAATTTTACATTTGCCATAAAAAAAACTGATACTATTATTTTTATCTTTATGTTCCATTTTAATAACCACGTATATTATTACCCATGAGGTATCACTGCAGCATCTGGACAGCTTTAATAAAACCGTGCACCTGCGATTAGCGCAGCTTTCCTCAGATACTGCGTTAACACAGGTGGCCAGCAAATAGTCTCTTAGTTGTTATTTTCGTGTTTTTTTGGCAAGAAAAATTCGAAATACGAATATCGAA
>JAPLIX010000224.1 GCA_026388865.1 Pseudomonadota bacterium
AACAGGGGAACAATATGGAACCACAGAGTTCACCGAGAGAATTTCTCTGAGTTCTCCAACAGAATATTTTTTGATGGAAATAACCGAGGCATTGTAGCCTGTTTATAGCATAGGAGGGTATCGGTACTGAGCTTTTTTGAAGAGCTGGATGAAGCGGGAGAGAGCTGATAAATTTTACCGGAGTAAAAACTAAAAGAGAAAAAAAGAGAATAATAATTGAGAGGACACAGAGGGGAGGAAACAGAATTTCTGTTAACTTCTTGAAATAAAATATTTTCTCTGTGTGCTCTGTGGTTAATTTTTGACAAAACGGGTTCTACAAGGGAGAAGTAATCATGATAGTTGCCCAGCGAAAAGGCATAGAAGAAGTGAAAAAGATGGTGGAGGGGAAATCCCGGATCCTGATAGCCGGCTGCGGGACCTGCGTTGCGGTGTGCATGGCGGGCGGCGAGCGCGAGGTAAGCATTCTGGCGAGCATGCTGCGCATTGCCGTGAAACTTGACAGCGGCAGGGACATTGAGGTCGCCGAGATAACCATGGAGCGCCAGTGCGACCGGGAGTTCATAGAGCCCTTTGACAAGCAGATGCGGGGTTACGAGGTGGTCATCTCCACCGCCTGTGGCATCGGCATCCAGTTTCTCGCGGAGTACCTTGGCGATATACCAGTAGTGCCCGGCGTGAATACAAAATTTTTGGGCTCCAATGAAGGCGGCGGCACCTGGTTTGAGCGCTGCCGGGCATGCGGGGAGTGCGTGCTGGGGGAAACGGGCGGCATCTGCCCCATTACCATATGCGCCAAGAACCTGCTCAACGGGCCGTGCGGCGGCACCAACAAGGGCAAGTGCGAAGTTGACAAGGACAAGGACTGCGCCTGGACTCTCATTTACCGGCGGTTGGAAAAGCTTGGCGCGCTTGACAATATCCGGAAGATATTTCCGCCCCAAAATTATCACGCGCAAACGCACCCGTCACGGATGATTCATGAAGCGTATCAGAAAGAGGAAAAGAAATGACCAGTAGACTGAAACAGGCCTTCGCATCAGGAAAATTTGTGGTATCAGGGGAGGTCGGGCCTCCCAAGGGCACCAATATTCACGAAATGCTGCAGCACATTGACCTGCTGAAAGACAAGGTTGACGCGCTCAATGTCACCGATAACCAGAGCTCGGTGATGCGCATCTCATCGCTCGCTGTGTGCAAGCTCATCAAAGAGCACGGCGGCGAACCCATCCTGCAGCTGACCTGCAGGGACCGGAACCGGCTGGCGCTGCAGTCAGAGCTGCTCAGCGCAAGCATCCTGGGCATTAACAATGTGCTGTGCCTGACCGGTGATTACATTACCATCGGCGACCATGCTGAGGCCAAGCCGGTGTTTGACCTTGATTCGGTCCAGCTCATCCAGGCCCTGCACCAGATGGAAAAGGGAAAAGACCTGGCTGGCAATGACCTGCAGGGATCGCCGCAGTTTTTCGCGGGCGCGGTGGTGACGCCGGAGGCAGACCCCATTGAGCCGCAGCTGCTCAAGTTTGAAAAAAAGGTGAAAGTCGGGGCCGAGTTTTTTCAGACCCAGGCCATCTATGATATAGGGAATTTCAAAAAGTTCATGCAGTACGCACGGCAGTTTAAGGTGAAGATAATGGCGGGTATTGTGCTGCTCACGTCAGCGGGAATGGCGCGCTACATGAACCAGAATGTGCCGGGTATTTTCGTGCCGCAGGAGCTGATTGATGAAATATGAATGAGAACGTACCGGGGATTTTTGTTCCGCAGAAGCTGATTGATGAAATGGCCGCCGCAGGAAAAGGAAAGGCCCTGGAAAAGGGCGTTGAAATTGCAGGGCGCATGATTAAGCAGCTGAAACAGGAAAACATCTGTGACGGCGTGCACATCATGGCCATTGGCAAGGAAGCGGTTATCCCCGATATCCTCTCCGCAGCGGGGCTGAACGGCTCGTAAATCTGATTTTTAATTTGAGACACACAGTAGTTATAGAAGCCATGACTGATGTTATGTTAGGGCTTCTTTTTTTTAGAAGAGCAGGGAGATACTATTTTTTTGCCGCATTCCAATTCATTGATATTAAAATAAGATGGACTTTGGTGATTATGTTCTAATCTCGGTTTATGGGAAAGTGGGTTTATTTCCTCTTCCGATAAAATATAAAATCTATAAATTTTCTTTTGATTATTTTTATCCAAGGTAAAAGACATCCCTTTAGTTTTCAAAGAAAGCCTATCACAAATATAATTTCTCAAACGGTTCACTTCATTTGTATTAAGATTAATCCTGCCTAATTGATTTTCTAATTCATTTTTATCAACTATAGGATAGATTAACACTGTTTGTTGGACCTTATAAAGTTCTTCCATAATACCCTGTGATTTTCGGAAAGTAATGAATTTTGTTTTTCTATATGAGTATGGTTTACCATCATTTTGATACATTGTTGTCCCTCTCTTTATTTGTGATTATCCCTATATAACTAAAAGGGTTTCTATAAGTCGAGCTTACCAATGCTGTGTGCCATTTAACCCTTTTTTAAGTTGCACAATCTGTGAACAAGTTGAGCATTTTCTGGTACCGTTTTACCTCCCACCCAATATCTAACATCGTGACCCCAAGACCCCCTGGGTTTTTTATTGAAAACGGTTATGTTATATCTTAGCCTGCAAGAAAATGCTAAACAGTCATTAATTGGGTTCGTCTGCACTTCGAAGCACATCCGTTAGTTGACGATAAAGAAGAGTTTGCCCTGCACGATTTCCGATGGGACCCCAATCACCGCGTCGCCAATCTAATATCAGCGTTCCGCCTCCAGGAAGTTCAATTTTAAAATCGTACAAGATTTCGAGTTGCTGTAGGAACGCATCAGCTGTGTATTGACGACCAAAGTTTAGATCACAACGATGCTTCACAGCTCCAAAAATACTCATAGTAACCACTATTCCAAATGGCCGCGTCAGAAGATAGTCTTTGTTGTTGCCCCATGCCTCCGGCCAAGTCCGCTGGATAGCTTTATAATACTCCTTGAAAATCAGTGCTTGAGCGGCTGGTGGTTTGCCATACAATACGCCACCGCTCTGTATGTGCGGCGCAAGACAACTCATCATGAGCTTATTTGTTGCCCATCCTCCCTTCTCGTTATCCATTTGCTTAATTCGTCCTTGAAACGGAGAATCTGAGTCCTCGTCAAGTTGTCGCACCACATCCATTGTAGCTGCTTTGTCAGTTGGCAGTTCCTTTATTTGATAATAAAGTGATAAAAGATGAACATCCGAAACTCTGACTTGCTTGCTATTAATGTCAGCGAATACCTTTCCTCGCAGATGGTCGTTAGCATCATACAAGGCCACAACGGGAAGATCAAACTCGATACCATCACTGTGGTCAAATCCCGCAAGACGATGCTGTCCATCCAAAACGTAAGCATACTTTCCCTCAGTCTCAGGAAAGGTAATACTGACTTGGTTATTGGTGCCAGTTTGACGAATTAGGCATTCTCTCTCAAGGCTAACAACAATTGCGTTAGGCAATATCGCCGTTTCTTCTTGAATATACTGCCCTATGGCTTTAGCTCTCTTGTCATCAAGTAACCGTTGGACTTCCTCAGGTGTTTCTTTTGTACGAGGTGTGACATAACAGAGTGAGCGGAGTTGTCTTGAATTCATCAGAAACAGATAGAGTTCGACTCCTTTTTGTTTGAGTACGTGCGCAGTTAACGTAAATCCAGCCACGGTTCACCTCCTGTCAGTTTGTTGGATTTCTTCTGATTGCAGTCTTGGCACAAGAACTGAATATTTGATCCATTAGATTTTCCACCTAATGACACTGGAACAATATGATCTATATGCAATTTGATTTCTGGTGGTCGTCGTCTGCAGATCTTGCATTCGTGGGGTTCATTCCACAGAAGCCGCAAGTATTCCGAATATGCAATTGGGTCTCTGTAGTGTTGATCAAGCCTGCCTTTAACAGCCCCATACAATAAAACCAGATCGTGCTCAGACCAGTCTCGACCTGTTCGGGTACGCAGGTCATTTCTAAAACGTTTAAGGCCGTCTGAGACACGAAGCTCTGATGACGATTTTGATTTGGCAACGCTAATTACTAGCTGTTCGGAAAGCGCCCATTCCAAGAAATTCTCAAATGATGAACTGTCAATGCCAAGGCAATTTAAGAGTGTTTCAATTCTTGGTATCAAAGTAAACCTCGTGGGAAAAAGGAGGGACACTCCCCACAATAAATTCTCTTTCTTGCGTGGTCATTCCTCCTTATTAAAAAATCATTCCGGGGGTAAGAGTGGGTCACATGCGTTCCTCTGCTGGTGGTGATAATTGTTTGATGTTAGTCGTCTTTAATTTCTAGCAGAATTTCTCGTATGTCAGTTTTAATGACAGGCAGCCGCTCCTGTATAGTTTTCCAGATTATCTGGTAGTTGATGCCGAAATACCAGTGGATGAGCTTATCCCTCATTTTTGCCATGTCGCTCCATGGAATTTCTATATGCTGCTGTTTGATTTCCAGAGAGATATTCTTGGCCGCCTCTCCAATTATTTCAAACTCACGAATAACAGCACTTTTGGTTTTATCATCACGTATAAAAGAGTTAAAATCCATCTCAGCAGTAAAGCTCTGTATCTTTTCTATACTGTCAATAATGTCCTCAAGATAAAGCTTTTCACGCCTCATACGTATACTACCTCTTTAAGAATCATGTCCTTCAGTTGAGGGCGTATTGCGGTTCTTTCAATAAGATCAATTTTCTCTTGCAAAATCTTCTCAAGATACCCTTCCATCTCGATGAAGGAGAAAAGATCAGGAAGTTCATAAAAATCAACTACAATGTCTATGTCACTCGTTGGGCTCATTGAACCTTTGGCACAGGAACCAAAGACTCCCAGTTCTTTAACATTATACTTTTCCTTCAGCTCTGCCTGGTGTTCTTTAAGCAGTTTTTTAATGTCTTTTAATGTCTTCATTCCCGGTCTCCTCAATAATTATTTAGCATATCAAACATACCACTTTTAAAAACATGCCTCAATGCTTCTTTACGTTCTATATGATTTTCAAGAGATCTTATTTTAATCAAAACAGCGACCGTTTTAAATAATTCTATCCGGTCTTTACCAGGAGAGTTGTGGCGTCGGAAGAGAAAGCGGTGATTAGATATTCAGTTGCGTAATGAGCAGCAAGCCCCCTTCCTGCTTATAAGCATTGCATATATAGCTGAAAGGAAAGAGAGTCAAGAACTAAGTAGGCAACAGGCAGGAAGGCAAGAGGCATAAGGCCCCTCGACCCTGCTCGGGACAGGCACAGAAATAAACAGTCACAAAGGCAGAGAAGAATTAAGAATAAAGAGGGAAGGGTGAATTCTACTTCCTTGATATTTGCAACTGTTGGTGCTATTGTTAAAACTATTATAGGAGGTAACGCCAATGCCTAAAATTCCAAATATTGTTCCAATTACCGATCTCCGCCAGGATGCAACAGCAATCGTAAAACGTGTGGCTAAATCGCGGGAGCCTCTCATTATTACACAGAGGGGCCGGGCTACCGCTGTGATGGTCAGCATAAAGGACTATGAACATTCCCAGCATGAACTCGAACTTTTACGGCTCCTTGCCCGCGGAGAGAGGGAAATCGAAGCGGGCAAAGGCTATGACCTTGACGCGGTTCTCGCGGAGGCCGACATCTTATTGCAAGAGTAGAAGGGGTCAAACCCCAACTATCAACTCGATTTCTCAGCAACTCTTTTTCCAACGTCTCGAACTGCTGTAGCAACAACGAAACCACAAGCCATCGCCGCATAACGGTGACGGCTTTTATTATTTTAAATGCAGTTATGCGATGGGTCCTGCCGGCGTCAGTTATTATTGCGCGGAAGCCTTATTGTAGTGTATAAAGGCTCTGAGCATAAAAAATAACTGCATATATAACCATAGAGGGAGGTCAGCATATGAACGTCATGGCAATCATCGGCAGCCCGCGCAAGGGCGGCAACACCGAGCTGCTGGTAGACCGGGTCATTGAGGGCTGCAGGAGCAGGGGCGACGCTCACATTGTAAAGGTGTTTATCGCTGACCGGAACATTCAGTACTGCAGCGGCTGTCTGACCTGCACCTTCCCGCCGCCGGGCACTGGAAAATGCGTGCTGCGCGATGATATGGATGTGCTGATTGAGAAGATCAGGGAAAGCGATGCCTTTATCTTCGGCACACCCAACCACATGCGCACGGTGAGTGCGCCGCTGCTCAACTTCCTGGCCCGGATGCTGCCTTTGCTGCGCTACGAGATTGAATATGATGATAAAGGCAACATGATCGGAGCAACCGGCGTATCAAAAATCCAGGACAAAAAGGCGGCCATGGTCATAAGCCAGGGCGACCCGTTTTTCTCGTCCCCGCTGGTGCACATGGTTCTGGAGCGGAACCTGCGGGACTTCCGGCTGAAACTGGTGGGCGATGTCATCAGCATGGGGAACCTGCAGAAGCAGGATGTCGCGGGGAAAGCAGAAGATTTGAAGGCAGCTTTTGAGCTTGGGGTGAAGATGGTAACGTGGAGCGGGTTTTAGCAGCCGCTCCTGTTATGCGCGGGCGGATAGAGCAAAAACACTGCCCGCTATCCTTAGTGCTTCGATTCGCAAATACGGTGACATATGCGACACAAAGAGATGCTTAATAATGCTCCCTCAGCCCTTCGATGAGCTTGACATCTGCCGGTATTTTTTTCTATAGTTGCACCAGTTGGAATAATGTTAAAAGGTACTGTCAAAAGTTCTGTGAAAAGAGGAGCAGATATGGAACCACAGAGTTCACCGAGAAATTCTCTGTGGTCTCAATGCTATAAAATCGGAAAGGCAATAAATTAAGAATTTACCGTTTGTTCTCTTGGGGAGTTCCTGAATTCGAAATGTTTTATTCTGTTTGTTTCCCGGTAGCCTTTCAGTTACCTGGTAATGGAGCAGAGGGGGGAAGTGAGGATACAGAGGATAACAATAGAGAGGACACAGAGGGGAGGGAATAAAAATTCTATCAACGATATGAAATAATATTTTCTCTGTGTTCCCTGTGGTTATATTTTGACAATACTTGTTAAAAAACCAGGGGAGGAATTATGAAAAAGTTTTTCAAAGCAATTGGTATCATACTATTACTTATTATCATTGTAGCGGGGATATTTATCGCAACCTATCAGCCAAAGAAGTATTCAGACTTCGGCGTGTACGCAAACCTGCGCAGCTTCACCATTGGGCTGATGCAGCAGTATAAGCTGACCGAGAGGCCCATCACCCAGGAGTTCAAGGATTTTTCCATGGAGCTGGCGTTTCCCTACAGCAAGTTGTTTGGCGCGAGTTACCTGGGCATTCCCCTGGCCTCCTATGAGAGCAACCGGATAACAGCTGCCACCATCAGCCAGTTTGAGGTCCCGCCGAAATCAGGCTACTGCCGGGACTTTACCTTTAACCTGCGGCCGCGCTTTGAATTCAAGGCGCCCATTATACACATTGATTTCATGAAGCCGTCGCCGGGGCTGCCCGGGCTGTGCAGCATGGACTTCTTTGACGTGGACCCGGAGACTATCAATCTCGAAACATTCTTTGGTCCGGACCTAGAGGGGGTAAAAAAGGCGATGGAGCTGGTTGGAAAATACCAGCGCACGGTCGAGCAGGGCCGGGGCAAGATCACCAAGTATCTCGATCCCTGGAAAACCAAATACCGCATGGAACTGCAGGAGCCGGTAACCGAGGATGAAGCCGTGCGGAAGCAGTATTATGAAACAGTGGGGAAAGCATTTAAATTATCGCTGACGGCGTATATGAAGAGCCTGTACCGGCTCCAGCCTGATCCCGGCTATGCAAAGCGGCACGAAGAAAAGACCCGGGCCTTTGTCCAGGCGCTCTATGACAAGGACTTTGCGGTGAACATGGGGAAGAAGATATTCAAAGACAAATTTAAAAAGTTCTGGATGGACGGGTTCTGGAACGTGCAGATAGATATGAAAGAAAAATAACACGGTACGCTTACGATAATCATACAATACCGGGGCCGGTTTCTGCTTCATGAGGACCAGCCCTTTTTATTTTGCGCGACAAAAAGCAATTGAACCTTCTCCGGAAATAATGTTTATTAACGGGGGAGTTTTTTGCGTGATATTCCCTCGTAGCCTGCAACGAAAAGAAGCATAACAGCCTGCATACCGTATGCATAAAAGAATAGAGCACAACAGAACAATAACTCCGGATGCTTACCGCGTGCTCATCCTGGTTTTGTGGATGGGTATAGCCGGCGTTTTCATAAGAATCTGGGGATTATGGAACTATGCTTTTAACCCTGATGAGGTGATGCTTTCCTTTGTTGCTGATGCCACTAATTTCACTGACCTGTGGGAAGGGATTAAAAATCAGACCAATGCTCCCCTGATGTACGTGATTCTTCACCTGCTCATTATGCTCGGCAAAAATGAGCTGCTCCTGAGATGCATATCCCTTGTACCGGGCGCCGGGCTGATTATTGTCTTTTATTTCCTCGGGAAAAAAGTGAGCGGGGCCGTATCGGGCATAACCATGGCATTCCTGTGCGCATTTGGTTATGGAGCCGTCCAGCTGTCCCAGGTAGTGCGGCCGTACAGCATGCTGCTCGTTTTCCTGTCCGGTGCCCTCTATTTCTTTGTCTCCTGCCTGGAAAAACCGGGGAAGAAATATCTTTACGGATACTCGCTCTGCATGCTCCTCGCAATAGCAATGCATTACCCTGCGGTTATGTTTTTTGCTGCTATCGGCTGCGTGTGGCTTCTACGATCTATTATAGAGGAAAAGCCGTCTGCAGAATATCGCAGCGTGATTATGGCGCATCTGCCCTCGCTTGCTTTGTTCTGCATTTTGTATTTTTTTCATATCTCGTACCATCTCGGTGGGGGCGGCGTATATGGAACAATAAAAGAAACATACCTGGCACCGCTTTTCCCGCATACATTCCCGGGGTTCATAAACAATACACGGGATTTTTTTGGCTATCTTTTTTTACCTCCTTACGCAACCCTGTTTGCGGTTTTATCCATGCTGGGTGTCATAGCTCTCTGGAAAACGTCACAGAGGGCGCTTGCTGCGACGATAGTGCTGACTTTTGCTATTACAATTGTTTTCACCATCTTCAAGCTGTTTCCCTTTGGCGGATCACGGCATTCGATATATCTGTTTCCCATGGTCTGCCTGCTGGTGGGTGCCTCAGCCCAGTATGGATTTGAAAGATTCCTCCCTCAGCTCACCAGTGAACGGGCCAGGACCGGAATTGGCTGGGTACTGGTGCTCATGGTTATGCTGTCTGTCGGCGCAGTAACGTTCAAGATGAGGCAGTGTGATTTTTTACGGCGGTATAAGGGGCCGGGAGAGTTTTCGGTAACGCGTGCTGATTATGATCGGATCGTGGGCTATCTCGTTAATAAGAGAGAGCCACGCAGTGTTATACTGACTAATTTGCAGACCTATCATTATCTCGCGTTTTTTAATAGTGATGAAGACCGTAATAAAAAAACTTATGTAGCATTAGGTTTTTTTAAATTTGCCTGGGAGGGATTGGATAGTTACCTGGTATTTGTCTGGAAATTTGACAGCACCAGGATCATCAATGCGGCTTTGCAGGCGCTCAAAGAGCATGCAGCGTTGACAAAGTTGTCAACGATATACTTTGTAAACATTGGCTGGGAGACAGGTTTTATTGACACTGTTCGTTCTGCCAATCCTCTTTATAAAATCGTTTTCAATGAGCGGCTTCTGTTAGAAGGCGGATACCTGTACTCCCTGTCACCGCAGGCGGTCCTGCGGGAGATTGGCGCGGGGCGGTTTCGCAATACCGCTGCTGCAACGCCACTGCCGGATAATGCCTATACGGCAGAACGGCCTGTTGACAAGATGCCGCATTGCATGTGACATGGTGAAGGAAAAGGTTGCGTGGTTTGCCGCCAGGGGCTCGCAGACGCAACGAGTGGATATTGTGGTCAGGTGACGTGTATGTGCACCGCGGATGTTGTGCGATAACAGCAAGACCCGCGGCGGTGAAAAAATTATTCTGTGTGAGAGCCCCCGGCCTTTCTTTTTTCAAGCCAGTCCTTTACCGCCGGGCCGGTTCCATGCGGCCAGGGCCTGATCTCTTCCGGCAGAACCAGCTTCACGGCATCAAGCTCGCTGCCGATGACTATCTCTCCCTGCGCCCTGACATGATAGGCAAGTATCAGCTGGTTTGCCATGTAGAATGAATAGTCGCCGATACATTCGCTTATTTCCCCTTTCAGCCCCAGCTCTTCTTCAACTTCACGCAGCACTGCCTGCGCCGGCGTTTCGCCCTTTTCCAGAAATCCCGCGACAATGCCGAACCATGTCTCAGGCATTCCCTTTTTGTGGCAGAGCACGATCCTGCCGCCAAGCTCGACAATCGCCGCAACCACCGGCACCGGGTTATTATAAAAAACATAGGGGCAGGTATCCGTCGAGCACGCCAGCCGCTCCACTCCTTCAAGAATCCTGTTAGCCAAAGGAGCTCTGCATAAAGGACAGTATTTCATAAAGACCTTTGAGACAGTGATAAGGATGATAACAAAATTATTTGTTTAATATGGATGGTTGTTATACGAAGTGTCAACTGAAAAACATGCCGGGGAATAAATAGTAGTTGATCAGATAATTACTCAGCAGCTTGACACTTTGACAAAAAACCTGTTTATTGTTGCGACAGGTGAATATCAGCCGCAGCCGGTCTTAAAATAAATATTGGAATTTCAACAGACTATAATTTATTTTTTTGTCGTTCAACTTGGTACTTTTTCTGCTAATTTAATTCCCATTTATTTACCGCTTCCCCCTGCAATACATCCAAATCTGTACCCTTAACCCTCTTTAGAAAAAGGAGATACACACAATGAGCAGCGCACCAGTACAACATCTTTCGATCTTGGACACTACTTCTAATCCTGCGCCCCTCGGGCTGATGGGGTTTGGCATGACCACCGTTCTACTCAACCTGCACAACGCAGGCTATTACCCGCTTGATTCCATGATACTTGCCATGGGGATTTTTTACGGCGGCATTGCTCAGATTATCGCGGGCATAATGGAATGGAAAAAGAAAAACACTTTCGGCACCACGGCCTTTACTTCGTACGGTTTTTTCTGGCTCACTCTGGTGGGACTTATCCTGCTGCCGAAGCTTAACCTTGGCACAAAGCCCACTGAAGTTGCGATGGGCTGGTATCTTCTCATGTGGGGCCTTTTTACCGGTCTCATGTTCATCGGCACCCTGCGGCTCAACCGGGCGCTGCAGTTTGTTTTCGCATCGCTTACCGTGCTCTTCTTCCTGCTCTCAATCGGTGACTTTACCGGCAACGCGGCAA
>JAPLIX010000195.1:0-1269 GCA_026388865.1 Pseudomonadota bacterium
TAGCAGTGCCAGATATACACTCTTCACTGAACGATGAACGATTAGCCCGAAACGGTCGCTGTTGTCCCATTATCTAATGTTTAATGCTGAAGGTATCTGGATAGATACCTTTGACAGATTGATTTTTTTATTCTATAGATAATATTCACTTGACAAATAATGATAATTTAACTATTTTATCTGTTTTTAAAATAAGACATTATAGAACCCCTCATCACCGCAGGGGACAGATATTACAAGGGAGCAGATTATGTATGCAATTGTCAAAACCGGCGGTAAACAGTATAAAGTTTCTGCTGGAGATGTGCTTACCGTTGAAAAGCTCGCAGGCAGCACTGGTGATACCGTAGTGCTTGAAGAGATCCTCATGGTCAATAGCGAGGGAACCGTTGATGTAGGACATCCAACGCTTGCCCAGGCAAAAGTTACTGCTGAAATAATCAGCCAGACCAAAGCAAAAAAGAATATCATCTTCAAATCCAAGCGCAGGAAAGGCTACCAGAAGAAAACCGGCCACCGGCAGCCCATCACCAGAATTAAAATAAAAGAGATTCAAGTCCCCTAACCCGGACAAGCCGGAGCCAAATCCGAATAGCGAAATCAGAAATTCTAAACAGATTCAAATGACCAAAGGGGAAAATTTAAAACGACTCTGGTGAAAAAGGCTGTTTTAAAGTTTGGAACATTTTTATTTTTAATTTGTTTCGTGCTTCGATATTCGTATTTCGAATTTCTCTTGCCAAAAAAAACACGAAAATAACAACTAAAGGGACTATCTGGAGGAACACACTGTGAGATGTTATGAAACCTGTGTCATTGCGCATCCTGAAATGAGCGAAAATGATAGTGAAGCGCTGCTCGGCAAACTGCAAGAGTACGTTACAACTCACAGCGGTACCGTGCTGAAAACAGAAAAGTGGGGGAAAAAGAAGCTTCACTATACCATCAAAAAGCAGCAGAAGGGCAATTACTTTTTTCTTTGCTTCATGGGCAATCAGCAGATTCTGAATGACATTGACCATGCCCTGCGTTTCAATGAAAACATCCTGCGCTATCAGACGCTGAAAGTTGACAGCGCCGCAGCCCTTGCAGGAGAGGGGACGGCACCGGCAGCGGAGAAACCGGAAGAAAAAAATCAATCTGCCGGTCAGGAACTGGACAGCCCTCCAGCAGAGGAACAATAAAATACTATAGCAATGCTGCTTCAGGAACTGGTTGTATGGTCACCCTGGGGCGTGTACAGGTGAGGAGGTACCTTTGAGAAAAACG
>JAPLIX010000195.1:1298-3892 GCA_026388865.1 Pseudomonadota bacterium
AAAAACGATACCAACAGAGAAAAATGTTTATCAAAAACGTAAAACATGCCGGTTCTGTTCTGATCAGAATTTGCCGATATCCCATAAGGACTACCCTGCCCTGCGCTATTTTGTCACCGAGCGCGGCAAGATTATTCCCCGGCGCATATCAGGCACCTGCGCCAGGCACCAGCGCAAAGTAACCAGGGCCATTAAAAAAGCTCGCGTCCTTTGTATTCTGCCTTTTTCTGCGAGCAGTGTCTAACAGCCATTAATAAAAACTAAAAAAACAGCATCCACCATAACAGGTAATAACAGCATGAAAGTCATTCTCACGCAAGATATTGCAGGGATTGGAAACATCGGCGATCTCGTAACCGTTAAAGACGGCTTCGGCAGAAACTATCTCATTCCCGAGGGAAAGGGAATCCAGGCAACATCCCAGAACATCAAAAAGCTGGAACACCAGAAGCGGCAGATACGGGAAAAGCTCAGCAAGACGAAACGCGAAGCAGAAAAGCTGGCTGCCCGTATTGAAGCCGTATCCTGCACGGTTGCTAAAGCAGTCGGCGAAGAAGACAAGCTGTTCGGCTCTGTAACCAGCATGGACATGGAAGCCAGCCTTACGCTCGAAGGCATTGAAATCGATAGAAAGAAAATAATCCTTCCCGAACCAATTAAAGCTCTGGGAATTTACCAAATCCCTATAAAACTGCATACTGAGGTCACAGCCGCGCTTAAACTGTGGGTGGTCAAGGAATAACAAAAACTTCCACCGGCAGAAACCAGACCTCTGGCACCACGGCTGCCAGCAGTTGCAGGCTCCAAACACTATAAATAAAACAAACAGTAAAAACGCAGCCTGACCTTCTGCACACTGCTCTTTCCCTGAAATAAACATGGCACCCCAGCATACCTCGAAACTGCCTCCGCAAAATAATGAAGCCGAACAATCAGTAATCGGAGCCATTCTCATCGAAAACGAGGCACTCCTCAAATCGATTGAGATCATACACCCGGAAGATTTTTACCGTGAATCCCATCGGCTCATTTTTCAGTCCATGATTGAGCTCTTTGAAAAAAATGAGCCATCCGACCTCATTACCCTCACCGAGCACCTGCGCAAAAAAAATAAACTGGAGGAGGTCGGCGGCGCTTCCTATCTGACCACCCTGTGTGACCAGATCCCAACCGCGGCAAACATCGAATACTATGCAAAAATAGTCAAAGAAAAGGCGGTTCTCCGGCGCCTCATCTATTGTGCAACCGAAATAGCAACCCGCGGCTACTCGAATCAGGACGAAGTTGGCGAGTTGTTGGACTTTGCCGAAAAAAGCATCTTTGATATCTCCGAAGATCAAATTAAGTCTTCTGTCTATCCGCTCAAGGAAATACTAAAAGCAAGCTTTAAAACCATTGAAAAACTTTATAATAAAAAAGAGCTTATTACCGGTGTAGCAACCGGATTCACCGAGCTTGACCAGATCACATCAGGCTTCCAGCCTTCAGACCTTATAATCATAGCCGGCAGGCCCAGCATGGGAAAAACGGCCTTTTGCTTAAATATCGCGCAAAATGCCGCTTATGAGTCAAAAATTCCCATCGTTATCTTTTCCCTGGAAATGTCAAAAGAGCAGCTTGCCCTGCGCATGCTCTGCTCAGAAGCACGGGTCGATGCACACAAAATGAGAAGCGGTTTTTTAACTGAATCAGACTGGCCAAAGCTTACCCGGGGAGCAGGGAGGCTCTCGGAGACAAAAATTTTTATCGACGATACACCCGGGATGGGTGTTCTGGAATTGCGGGCTAAGGCCCGGAGGCTCAAGGCAGAGCATGGTCTGGGTATGGTCATGGTAGACTATCTGCAACTTATGAGGGGGCGCAGCACTATTGACAACCGGGAGCAGGAAATATCTGATATCTCACGTTCCCTCAAAGCGCTGGCAAAGGAGCTTAAGGTTCCGGTCATAGCACTATCCCAGCTCAACCGACGAGTTGAAGACCGGGCAGTAAAAAAGCCCCAGCTTGCTGACCTGCGGGAGTCCGGAGCCCTTGAACAGGATGCAGATGTGATTCTGTTTCTCTACCGGGATGATGTTTATAACCCTGATTCACAAGACAAGGGCTCTGCCGAAATAATTATTGGCAAGCAGCGTAACGGTCCCACCGGAGAAATTCGCCTGGCCTTTATAGACCGCTACACCCGGTTTGAAAATTATTCATCCAGAGAAAGTGAAGTTTAGTCGTTACTAGATTCCTTCCCTGACAGCACGAGCACATTAAAACGCAAAAATATCTCCACGGCCATTGACTTCCCGCCGGATGATTATTATATTTTATTCAGAAATAAATATAACTGAATATGTGAAACATTAGATAAAATATTTTTGATTATAATTTAACAATAATACAGGTACTGAAGAACAAGGAGGTAGAACATGGCAAAAGCGATTGGGATTGATCTTGGTACTACAAATTCGGTGGTGGCTGTTATGGAAGGCGGAGAGCCAACAGTGATAATTAATGAGGAGGGGAGCCGCCTGACACCATCTGTAGTAGCATTTACCAAAGACGGGGAAATACTGGTCGGACAAGTGGCCAAGCGGCAGGCCATA
>JAPLIX010000140.1 GCA_026388865.1 Pseudomonadota bacterium
AAAAATGCACAGATGCAAGGCTCCCGAAATCCTGAGAAGTGAGGCGTACTTCAGGGTACGCCGCAGATGGGCGTTTTTCAACAGCCTGTTAAAGTAAATAACGCGTTTAACTTATTAGTCAACGATAAATTTATCAGCCAGGGATTACGGAAGGGACACGATGCCGGATACCAGCAGCCACATTCGATTAATTTCATTTGATTTGGACGGGACGCTCACCACCCCGGAGTTTGTTGATGCGGTGTGGAGGGTCGGGGTGCCGGAGCACTATGCGGCAAAGCATGGCGTCAGGCTTGCGGAAGCGCGGGAGCTGGTCGCTCATCTGTATGACTGCATGGGCGATGATGAACTCAACTGGTATGACTTGCCGTTCTGGGTGAAATACCTTAAGCTTGATGTTCCCGCGGAAAAATTAATAGCTGAATACGAAAACCTGATCGCGCTCTTTCCTGATGTTACGGCAACATTATCTTCTCTGCAGCAGCGCCATGACCTTATTATCATCTCCAATGCCAACCGCATGTTTCTTGACCGGGAAGTAGCCGTAACCGGGATTGAAAAATATTTCAAGAAGATATTCTCTGCAACGAGCGACTTTGGCAGGGTAAAGCGGGAAGAGGATATCTACCGCATGGTGTGCGAGCGCATGAACGTTTCAACCGCGGAGATTATCCATGTGGGGGACCACCGCGAGTTTGACTTTGAAGCGCCGCAACGGATCGGCATCAGGGCTTATTACTTGGACCAGTCAAAAAAAGAAACAGGCACCCATGTCATTCACAGCCTGGATGAGTTAAGAGATATACTATGCAGGAAAGGTAGTGAAAGCAGTTTGTGAATAAAAAATACCTTCTTAAGATTGCAGGGATACCAATAACAAGCAAAAGGAGGTATAAGGTGAAAGATTATTGAAAGTCAACTACCATCATTTTTTGTCTTGACTGTGGGGAGATCCTCATATAGATTTTAAATAATAATTCATCTTATAATTTAAAGAATTTAGCAAAGGGAGGTAACTATGAAGTACTGCAGCAAATGGTTCTTAATATTCATAGGATTAATATTTTTTACGGGACTCCAGACCAATGCGCTGGCAGAAGTTAGTACGAATGGGCCTCTGAAGGTAACCGTGTCAAGCGTTGCCACTGAACTTACACCAACAACGACTNNNTACAACAACTACTCCGATTGCAACAACCACAACATCTGCTCCGACTGCAACAACCACAACAACGGCAGCAGAAACCTCGACAACAACAACTACTACATCGGCGGGACCGTGCCCGGCAGAAGCAGTTCTGGGTGAGGATGATCCGCGCCTTGACACTCTGAGAGCCTTCCGCGACCAGGTGCTGGCAAAGAATCCGAATGGTCAGAAGATGATCAAGATGTACTATGACTCAAGCGCCGCCGTCGTTCAGATGCTGGAGAGGGACCCTGCGCTGAAAGGGTCGGCAAGGAAGTACCTGGAATCGATACTGCCGACCATCGAGCAGATAACAAAACAAAAAGCCAGCCAGAAATAAGTAGTAAAACTGCAGTAATTTTCAAGGCAGGGCCGTTCATGGCCCTGCCTTTTTTAGTGTGCGCGGC
>JAPLIX010000586.1 GCA_026388865.1 Pseudomonadota bacterium
AACCAATGCAACTGAAAGAGTACGAATCGATTCAATCGGCAACGTCGGCATCGGTTCAACCACTCCGGGTTACGAATTGACTGTTGCCGGAAAGGGTTATTTTACTCAACCTGTAGTTGTAGCCAAGCCTGACAAAGGGATATGTCGTATCGCTGCCCGGGGCTCTACCCTGATTCTTCATGCTCCTGCAAATATCTGCAATTCGCTTGCTATTGGTAATGACCAGCCCACCTTCACCGGTTGTTATCTGCTTGTTAGGATAAAATGAAATAACACCGATATCGCCCAATGTTCCTGCTTTTGTCCATTTACTATTTGAACGTCTATCAGTGTTTAATTTGTATTCCGAGCCCAGCGCTTCACTTGAGTCCTCAATCAGAATCAGGTTGTACGTCCTGGCTATCCTCCGCAGTTCATTCCAGTTTGCTGGATGGCCAAATACATCAACCGCGAGAATGGCCTTGATGCGTGATCTTTGTTCCTTCGTTGCTTTCTTAAGTAATTGTTCTATTTTTCTGGTGTCGATATTGTAGTATTTTTCCTCTATATCAATAAAAATTGGTTTTATTTTCTCATACAGCAGGCATGAAGCGGAAGATATGAAGCTGAACGGCGTGGTAATAACCGCATCCCCCTCCTTTAAACCATATACGCGCAGTGCCATATGCAGCTCACTGGTGCCGCTGTTTACAGCAATGGCATGCTTCACGCCAAGATAGCGCGCTGCCTGCTGTTCAAATTCATACAGTTTGGGGCCAAGGCTCAGATACGGCGTCTTCAGCACTTCGTTGACATAGCTCCGTTCAAGCTCGGTAATGTCCGGGCTGGACAACGGTATACCATGCTGCTTGCTCCCGTAAAATACCACTGCCTTCCGTGAGGTGGTGATGATGTCCTCGACGGCCCTGACCACCCGGCCGATATCGCGCTCGGTCAATTTTGGATAAACCGGCAAAGTAACCACCCGCTCCGATAAAAACGATGCGTTTGGAAAGTCGTCAGGCCGGTAGTTAGCTGAGATCCGGTAATAGGGGTGCAGGTGCAGGGATATAAAGTGAACGCTTACGCCGATATTTTTTAAATTCATCCTTTTGATGAATTCTGATCGGTTTATCTTCAGCTTATCCAACCCCAGTTGGATAACAAAGAGATGCCAGGCATGCTGCACATCAGCGGACTGGACCGGCAGACTGATCTCCTCAATATGACTTAGGCGCTCTAAATATTGACTTACCACCTCCAGGCGCCGCTTATAAATCTCATCGCATTTTTCGAGCTGCACAATGCCGATAGCCGATGCAATATCCGTGAGATTATATTTGAAACCCGGATAGTGAATCTCATATTGCCAGGAGCCGCCGCGCTGGTAACGCTTCCAGGCATCCTGGGATATCCCGTGGAGGCGCATCATCTTGATTCTCTCTATATATCTCTTATTGTTGGTGGCAATCATGCCCCCTTCACCGGTGGTTATGTTTTTATTTGCGTAAAAGCTGAAAGCGGTAAGATCGCTCAGCGAGCAGATGGTGCCTCCCTTGAATTTGGCCGGAATGGCATGTGCTGCATCAGTTACCACTTTAAGATTATATTTGCGCGCCAGCTTCATGATAGTATCCATGCGGCAAGGCTGGCCGGCAAAATGCACCGGAAGGATTGCCCGTGTCTGCGCTGTTATTTTATCTTCAATGAGCTGCTCATCAATATTAAAGGTATCACGCCTGCAGTCGACAAACACCGGACGGGCGCGAAAATAGAGAATAACCTCTGCGGTTGCAGCAAAGGTCATGGGCGAGGTTATCACTTCATCATCAGGGCGCAGCCCGATGGAATCCAGTGCCAGGTGCAGCGCCGCCGTGCCGGAATTCACCGCCGCAGTGTACTTGCAGCCGATATAATTTTTGAACTCCTTTTCAAACTGCTCGGTCACGTGCCCTGAGGTGATCCAGCCTGACCTCATAACTTTTGCTACTTCCCGGATTTCCTTATTACCAATGCTGGGAATAAAAAAAGGAATATATTTTTCGGCCATACCTTTGTCTCCTGTATTCAGATAAATTCTTTTAATTCCGTGAGGGTGCTTAAGTCGAAGTCAGCAACACCGACCGCATCTCTATACAGCCCCTCATCCCGTACTATTTTAAACGTTATCCATCCCAGAGCCTGCGCCCCGGCAAAATCCTTTAAACTGTTATCCCCTANNNNAAAATGCTCCATCAGCTGTTGGTATCCCCAGGGACTGGGTTTCCATGCCTGTCTGCCTGCCGCATCCGTAAAAACAGCCCGGTCCACATAGCGGTCAAGCTGCAATGCCGTGAATTTGTTTCTCTGTGTCTCCAGATACCCGTCGCTTATCAGTCCTATCTTTTTGTTACCCTGCAGTATCTGAAGTATTTCCCGGGCATCGGGATAGAGCGTGATGGCGGGCATGTGGCTCCGGTAAATCCGCACCAGATCCGTAACCGGTATCTCCGCCGGGCTGAGTCCCGTTTGCTCTAATGCTGCATCGAAGGTCCGGCGTCGTTCTCCGGCAATAAAGATATTCCACAGGAGCTGGTAAAAATCGCCCGCGCGGGGAAACCGCTCTTCAATAGCGCGGGCGACAGCCCTGAACCCGCTTTGCACAAATGACCGTTCAGGGTATAGTGTATCATCCAGGTCAAAAGCAATCAAGCGCACGTTTTGCAATAAGGGTTTCATCAGGGCCCCGGACGCTGCACAAAAATCGCATCATCATACCTGAGCATCATGAGCCCGTCTCTGTAGGAATGCTCCACATCCCCGAGTTCCTGCCCCATAACCATCTGCAGAACCCATTTGGGCATGTCAGCCCCTGCCTCAATAGTGAGCGGTGCGCCGCCGCCAAAGCGAGGATTGATTTCAATCATCTTCATCCCGCCCTGCCGGCTAACAATGCACTGCAGGGTTATGCACCCGCGCGCCCCGGTTAAGCATTCAACAACCTTCCTGCCGATATCTATGATCCGGTCATTTTTAACGATCAGCCCTTTGCTCACTTCACCGGCACGCACCTCTATACGAAGACGCGGCACAACGCAGCGCACTCTGCCATTTAAGTCCACGAACACATCCAGAGTATATTCATCCCCTTCGATAAATTCCTGAATAATTGCATTGGGGACATAGTGCCGGAAGAATTTGAGCTGCTCATCTGTCTCAGCCTTAAAGACCATCTTGGAGGCGCTGCCGTCATTGGGCTTTACCATCAGCGGCAGATGATATCGGCACTGTTCAATATCATCTGCCGAATATATCTCCGGAGTATCAATGCCGCTTCTTTTGAAAAAAGCTCGGGTTTCTGTTTTATGCATCCCGATGGTTATGACTTCCGGGTCTGATACTATCACCTGTGTTCCAATTAAAGCAAATCGATGACGGTTTTCAGCCAAGACTTTAAGTTCGGTGTCTATCAGGGGGATAACGATCCTTATCTGCGCCTGCGAGCAGATTTCAAGCAGGCGCGGAATATACCCGGCAGTGTCCACCCGGGGCACCAGGTATGATGCGTCAGCTATATGGAATGCCGGCGACCGGTCAGAAGCATCAGCACTGCAGATTTTACCGTCGAGATGTAATTCCCTATGCGCCCTGAAAAAGTGCCGTATGAGCGCAACACGCCGCCCGGCACTGGTAAAGAGG
>JAPLIX010000394.1 GCA_026388865.1 Pseudomonadota bacterium
GAAGAGAGCATCAGGCTCCTGTACCAGGAGGAACTGCAGGAACAGGGCTATGAAGTGATTCTGGCCTGCAACGCTGATGAAGCCATTGAGCAATTTACCGCAACCAGGCCCGACCTGATCATCCTTGATATCAAGATGCCGGGACGCAGCGGCATTGAAGCGCTGCAGATAATCCGCGAGCAGTCACGTGATGTGCCGGTAATTTTAAGCACTGCCTACGGGGAGTACAAGCAGAACCTGGAGACCTGGGCCTCTGATGCATACGTGGTAAAGTCGGCAAACATGGATAACCTGATACAAAAGGTGCGGGAAATACTGTCCCGGACCTAAGCGTTTTATAGCGGGATGCGCGCTCGCGAAACCGGAACCGAAACAGCATAAGGACACCCTATGGCAACAGCCATTGCAGAACACGGGCTGAAGGAGAAACTCGAGTCATATAAACAGGATCATATCCTTGCATGCCTTGACCTCATGCCGGCAGCAGAGCAGAAAGCCCTGCTCGAAGACCTGAGCGAAATTAATTTTGCACAACTTGCAGCACGCTATCAGACCTACCTGAGAAGCCTGAGCGCGGGCAACGGAGAAAAAGTTTTTGACACCGCGGAAATCCTTGCTCCGCCGCTCAGTAAAAACTTTTTCTCTCTGGGAGAAGATTATTTGCGTGAGGGAAAAGTGGGAATCTTTCTTGTTGCCGGCGGCCAGGGAACCCGACTCGGGTTCAAGGGCCCCAAGGGATGCTTCCCCCTCTCCCCGGTTAAGAGTAAAAGCCTGTTCCAGCTCTTTAGCGAATCCATACGCGCGCTTGAGCGCCGCTACGGCCGGCGCCTCTGCTGGTATATCATGACCTCACGGGAGAACGACGCCCAGACCAGGAGCTTTTTCAACGACAACCAGTATTTCGGTCTCGCGCCTGATCACGTCTTTTTCCTGTTGCAGGCAGAGCTCCCGTCCCTTGACCGCGAGGGCAAACTGCTGCTGAGCCGTGACCGGCTCGTGTCAAAAAATCCTGATGGGCACGGAGGAGCGCTCACGGCCATGAACGAGTCCGGGGCACTGCAGGACATGCAGGAAAAAGGCATCGAGGAGCTTTTCTATTTCCAGGTCGATAACCCCCTGGCAAAGATCGCTGACCCGCTGTTCATCGGCGCCCATGCCGAGCACCGGGCAGAGATGTCAACCAAGGTGGTGGAGAAGACAGACCCGGCAGAGCGGGTCGGCATCATCGGAAAAATAAACGGGCGCATGGGCTGTATTGAATACAGCGAGCTCACCCCGGCGGAGACGGCGGAGAAAAAGGCGGACGGGACGTTGCGCTTTGCCAGCGCCAACATTGCCATCCACATGCTGAAGCGCAGCTTTATAGAAAAGCTCACCCGGGACCAGGGCTTTGCCCTGCCCTGCCATATCGCCGTGAAGGATATAGAATGCCTTGCCGTGCAGGGCGGCACGCTCATGCCGGTGACCGGCAGGGGAATCAAGTTCGAGATGTTTATCTTTGATGCCCTGGGTTTTGCGCAACGCTCGGTGACCATGCAGGTGAAACGCGAGGAGGAGTTCTCTCCGGTGAAAAATTTTGACGGGGTTGATTCGCCGCAGACCGCGAAGAGGGCCATGATACAGCTTTTCACCCAATGGCTTAAAAATTCCGGGAAAGCTCCCCCATGCCCGGATGACCTGGTTATAGAAGTAAGCCCGCTGTACGCTCTTGATGAAGCTGAATTCCGGAAAAATTATACCCCTCCTGCTTCCTTTTCTTCGCCGCTTTACCTGGGGCCATAACAATAACCCTTGGATCGTGGAATAGGGAACTCACGAAATCAGGAAATTTTTAACTTTTTTTATTCATGAGTTCCAGAGTTCCAGATTGAACTTCTTTCCGGCGTTGCAGTTACCGGTGGTCTCTGGTTGACCGTATTGGGATACTAATAATTATATGGCTCACGAACATCTCGTCGAGGTCGCGGTAAACCTTCCCCTGCACAAAAATTTTACCTATCAGCTCCCGCCATCCTATGCCGGCAATGCGCAGATAGGCATGCGGGTAATCGTCCCGTTTGGCAAAAAAACCCTCACTGGGTATGTGGTAGGGTTCCCGGAGACGGCACCGCAAGAGGCGCTTAAAGAAGTTGCGGACCTGCTTGATGAGGAGCCGCTCTTCGGCACAGACGATCTCGAGTTTTATCAGTGGATTGCAAGCTACTACTACTGCCCGCTGGGGCAAACCATTGCCGCTGCCCTTCCTCAGGGCATCAACACCTCCTACAGCCGGCTCTTTTCCATTACTGAGGCGGGGCACGTCGCTCTGCAGAAGGAGTCAGTCTCCGAAGTGAGCCTCTCGATCCTCCGGGCTCTGGCAGCGGAGAAAGAAACCCCTCTTAAAAAATTAGAAAAAACTATTGGCAGTCGCAACCTCTATTACTCCCTTTCCAGGCTGCGCAAACAGGGCTTTATCGGCTTTGACGAAAAAAAAGTGCGGAGCGGCATCCGGATTAAAAAAGAAACCTGGGCTGCTGCTGCAGAGTCTGACGGGTGGGAGACTTTAAAGGGAAAGCAGCAGGCCATCTACCGGTTCCTTGCGGAAAACGGCATTGCTTCCCTGAGGGTCATTAATGAACAATTCAAAAACGCGGGCCCGGCAATCAAATCCCTTGTGGCAAAAGGAGCTGTTGAATGCTCTGAGCGGGAGGTGTTGCGCCGGCCGGTCCCTGTTGAAGAAATAATGCCCGAGCCGGTACATACCCTCACAACGGAACAGAAAGAGATTCTTAAAAAATTACAGAAAGAAATAGCAGAGAAAGCTTTCTTCCCGTTTCTTCTGCATGGCGTGACCGGCAGCGGCAAAACCGAAGTGTATCTGCAGGTCATGGAAGAGACCCTGGCACAGGGGCGGCAGTGCCTGCTGCTGGTTCCGGAAATTGCCCTCACCGCCCAGCTCTGGGACCGCGTGTGCTCGCGCATCAAGGCGAGCGTATCCATGCTGCACAGCAGTCTTTCGGGCGCCGAGCGCTTTGATGCCTGGCGCATGATCCGCCGGGGAGAGATACAGATTGTCATCGGCGCCCGGTCTGCAATATTCGCCTCGTTTAAAAACCTGGGGGCCATAATTGTCGATGAGGAGCATGACCCCTCCTACAAGCAGGATGGTGCGCCCCGCTACAGCGCCCGGGACCTTGCCCTCATCAAGGGCAGGCTTGCAAGCGCGCTGGTTATCCTGGGCTCTGCAACCCCGTCCCTTGAATCATATCACAATGCCCTGACAAAAAAGTATCAGCTGGGGCTCCTTCCCCGGCGCATCGAAGACCGGGCACTTCCGCAGGTAACCATTGTCGATCTGCGGCTGGGCAGTAATGCCGGGGGAGCAGGGCAGAGCATTATATCTGCGCCCCTGAAGGATGCAATTGCCCGGAGGATGGACAAGGGGGAGCAGTGCCTGCTTTTTCTGAACCGCCGCGGTTTTGCCCCGCTGTATCTCTGCCAGCAGTGCGGCTATACCTTCCGCTGTCCAAACTGTGATGTCTCCCTCATTCATCACTACCGCGACAAGAAGCTTCGCTGCCACTACTGCGACCTTTCAACACCGCTTCCCGAGAGTTGTCCGCAGTGCAAGAGCTTTTTTCTTATACCGCTCGGGTGGGGGACCGAGCGGCTGGAGAAGGAGATACAGTTTCTGTTTCCTGAGGCGCGCACCGCGCGGATGGACCGCGATACGACTGCAGCCAAAGGTGCAACGCGTAATTTACTGAAGCGCATTATACTGGGCGAGCTGGACATTCTCATCGGAACGCAGATGATTGCCAAGGGCCATCATCTGCCGGGCGTCACGCTGGTCGGCGTGCTGTGCGCTGATCATTCGCTTAATTTCCCTGACTACCGGGCCGGCGAGCGCACCTTTCAGCTGCTCACGCAGGTGGCCGGGAGGGCAGGCCGAGGTGCTGTTCACGGTGCGGTTTATATTCAAACGTACCATCCGGAGCATTACAGCATCATCTGTGCTCGAGAGCACAACTATCAGAAATTTTTCTCTGCGGAAATGAAGCACCGCCAGGAGCTTAATTATCCGCCGTACACCAGGATGATTAACTTCAGGCTGGAAGGAAATAATCAGGAGCGGCTTATTAAATATGCCCGTGATCTGGGAAATGCTGCTGAACAGCTCAGATCGCAGGGCAGGCTCACGGGCCATGTGGAGATTCTCGGACCGGCACCCGCGCCGTGGGGAAAATTAAAGGGCAAGTACCGCTATCAGATGCTCCTGAAAAGCCCTCACATGCAATCACTGCGGCTTCTTGCGTCGCGCATTATAAACCACGCCCAGCCCCGACTGAAAGCTAGCGGCGTCAGCCTCAGTGTTGACGTTGACCCGGTATTTATTCTATAGAAAATAGAATAGAAAAATAGGAACAGCGGTCTCCTTTTATTCTTGTAAAATATGGCTTTGAATTTTGAAATTGGCTCTATGGCTTGCCGATGATTACCCATCTTCCCGAGAAAGCCTCTTTTTCCTTTGACGAATTCAGGCATGACAAGCGGTAGGCGATATGATCAAGGCTTGCGGGGAGTATCAATACGGCTCCACTGTTTCCGTCGGAGAATTGCTTGACGCTTAGCTTGATTTCGACTGATTTTCCGAGATAGCTGTCCTTGAGAAGGAACTTAGCCTTCTCCCCGAAAGAGGTGAGACCGAAGTCCTTGGCTTCCACCTGGATTTCCCCTCCCGGCATAGAATTCATCGCGTTTTCATAGTTGAATTCATATGTACCATAGCAGTAGAAATGCCTGTCGCTCGATGACATCATTATCACCTTGTCCGAGCCGTAAAACAGCATCACTGGGTCCTGAAGGCAGGCTTTGAAGAAGTAGCTTCCGTTCTCGGGTTCCGGAGTCAGGGGAATGTCAATGTCGTTCTGCACCACCATCCTGAAAGGGTCCTGTTGCCCGAAGAAGAAGTCGCCGTAGGCCTGCAAGTCCTCCTTCGTATATCCGAGGGCTTCCTTGTTCATCTCGGCGACTGTCACATCGTTGGGAATCCAGGCGTTGTAGGGTTCAGGCAGATAGAATTCGGACCAGAAATGCGACTGGGGTTTCCCTGTGAAATACTGGAATCCGCCGCTAGCGCGCGCAGGGATGCCAATGCTCCTGCAAAGCGCCGTGAAATATGCGCTCTGGTAACCGCAGTCTCCGAACTGGTGCCCTTCAGTATAGGTTGAAAGTGGAATGCCCAGGGCGTCGTTCGTGTTGTATTCAGGGAAAGAATAGTCCACGTTCGCCGTTATGTAGTCGTTCAGCAGCTTTGCCGCAAGAAACGGGTTTGTCTCGGCACCGACTATTTGCCGGGCCCTGGCCGTTATTTCGGGGGTTATGGCGATGTTGAGGGACGGCGCCGTATATTTTTTGTACAGGTCGCTTTCCTTGTCGTATGCCTGGATTGTCTCCGGGGCGATCTGGAATCTCTGCTGGAAATGCCTGAACTTGACCTGGGTGCGTATCACCAGTTCGCATTGGATTTTGTCAATCGGGATTTCAAAATATGCCATACCGATGTCCGAGTCTGGACTTGTCTTGCTGACAAGATATTCGGAGGGTTCGATAGAGATTTCGACTATTGATCCCTGGCCTGCGGTGTTCAGTGGCATAGGCCACCATATGCGGACAATGCCATCGCCGTTTTTCGGCAGCTTCGACTTCTTCACGGAGAACTGCAGGTCGGCCAGGATATCTTTCGGGCGGTCATACGGCGCCGTATAGTTATCGTAGTCGGCCCTGACATAATTTTCAAGTATGAGATCAATGAACTTCTTAATCGGGTTGCCATGGTATTCGCTGTTTGCATCCATTATGGCCTGGTCCCGGTACTTCAGGTTGTCCACCTCGCTGAAATAATAGAATGTCTTCCCGCCCCACGGCAATTCCATGTCCATTGTGAGGAAGGTTTTTGTGGCTAGCCAGCCGTTGATATCATCTGCCGTGGCCCAGGGATAATACTTTTTGATCTTCGACTTGAATTTTGGCAGCGTGTATGAGAAGTCGGTGATGATGCTGTTTGTGCGATACCAGCCGTTTTTCCCGTCGATGAGTTTCTGATTGTCAGTGCCTTTTGCATAGAATGCGGCGGCCTTGCAATAGGACTTGAACGCCTTCGGGTATTCCCTCCCGGCCTCCTGCGCCTGACCAAGTGCGTAGTAATAGTCGCCGTCTCTTATGGAATCATACTTCGCCGAAAGGCACTCGACATACCTTTGCGGGTATGGCTTTATATCAATCGAATTATCAGCAGCGCAGAGCAAGGAAGCGCCACTAAAAAAGGCTGCTACAGCTAAAAATATATTGAAAAATGTTTTCATGATTCCCCCTATTTTTATAGGATGCTTATTCATAGCCGGATATCCCTTTTTTGATGGGCAAAATATAAATAAAATAGGCTATGTAATATGTCAAGAATTAAACTGGATCAAACCGGGAGCACCGAGGGAGCGGGAAACCCGTCTTGACACCCCTGCTTCTTTTTGATAGCTTCACTAAAAACCGTGATTTTTTTCGTGGAGGAATATTTTATGAAGCATGCAGCGGCAATTATTGGCAGGAGCAGCAACCGCAGTTTCAAACCCGATCAGCTCGCTGGCGCCGGCCTGCAGTATATACTCAAAGCGGCCTGCGCCAAAGCCCGTCTGCTCCGCGCAGCCCTGCTCTTCATCGCAGCTATGACGCAGCCGGTTGTCTTCTGCGGCTGCTCAGATATGTCGACGGCCCTCAGGAATAAACTCGAGCAAGCCGTGGATACGGCCATGGCGAAGTACAAAATACCCGGCGCGATCGTAGGGGTGTGGAGTCCCAAGAGCGGTGATCTGGTCATGTTGAAGGGTAAAGCGGACATCAAAACCGGGGCAGATATGAAGAGTGCCGACAGGGTCCGCATCTGCAGCATCACGAAGACATTCACCGTAACCGTCCTGCTCGAACTGGTCGATGAAGGAAAGCTCAGCCTGCACGATACGCTGGCCAAGTTCTACCCGGACATTCCCAATGCCGACCGGATAACCATCCAACAGCTCTGCAATATGACCGCCGGAATATTCAATTACTCCGAAGACGAGACCTTCTTGAAGACCTATACCGAAGATCCGAATAAGGTGTGGACGCCCAGAGAGCAGGTAGATCTCGCTGTCGCCCATCGACCGTACTTCCCGCCGGGAGAGGGCTGGCAC
Organism: Pseudomonadota bacterium; assembly: GCA_026388865.1. Classification (GTDB taxonomy): domain Bacteria; phylum Desulfobacterota; class WTBG01; order CAIYCZ01; family CAIYCZ01; genus JAPLIX01. The sequence goes on from JAPLIX010000394.1 coordinate 7,206, forward strand.
TACTCGAACACGAACACGATCATCCTCGGCATGATAATCCAGCAGCTGACCGGCAACGATGTCGGGTCCGAAATACAGTCGCGGCTGGTCGACGTGTTGAAGTTAAACAGTACCTATTACCCCGAGGGGACCGGCATCGAGGGCGCCCACGTGCACGGGTATCTGGGAGGAGAGGGGGAAGAACTGACCGACGGCACCTACCTGTTCAATCCTTCGGGAATGGGTGCCTCCGGAGCACTGATATCCAATCTCCATGACTTGAAGACCTGGGTGATCTCGCTTGCGAACGGCGACCTCCTTGAAAAGGATACGCAGGCACAAAGGACCACGTTTGTCCCGGGAGATTACGATTACTTCGGCATCACGGTGAAGTATGGCCTCGGCATAATGTCATCCGAAGGCTTCCTCGGGCACCCTGGCGACGGGCTGGGCTACACTAACGCTGCCTTCCACTCGCCTGAGACGGGTACGACTATCGTGGTCTTCTTGAACAAGTCACCTAATGCTGATTCATACATGGCGCTGACGCTTTTCACGGAGCTCGCGAAGATCATGAACGCCGAGGATTCCAAGTAGATGTGAGTCCGGAGCAGGCAAGGCGAAGCTATCCATTCGAGGCTTTATTATTTATTGTTTCTGGCCAAGGGCCATGAGTAAGAAAAGGGTGCCATCATGAGATGGTCACCCTTTTCGCATCGAATGGCTCCCCAGCGCGGCCCCGTCTGGGCACTGGGAGATTACGGTAAGCTTTGATTTTCCAATTCGCCTGTTGCATAATACTCCTTATAACTGGGTATGCCTGCAATAAGCAGAATTTCTCCGGTATATATGAATGCTCAGGTAAGGAGTTGACCATGCCAGATAAACGACCCGCTCCACAGCCTTCAGGAACGGCTGTATTTACGACATTAACACGAGCTTTAGCATACAGGGAATTCAATTATGGAATACTTGGAAACGACAGTTTAGCAGAATCTTTTTTACCGTTCTATTTAAAAGTGCTGCTGAAAGCAAAATTATTTAGAACAAGAATAAAGCATAAAATTCCACCAGGCATGTATCAATATATGCTGGCAAGGACTGCCTATTTTGATGCGGTTTTTAAAGATGCCCTGAATAGAAACGTGCCGCAGATAGTCCTACTTGGTGCAGGCTATGATACCAGGGCATACCGGTTTGCAGATCTTATCCGGGATACTAAAATATTCGAACTGGACGCGCCCCCAACGCAAAACAGTAAAAGGAGCCGTTTGTTTAAATCACACATTACGATTCCTGATAACGCAGTATTTATACCAATAGACTTTGATGCTGAATCACTGCAGGATGCCCTGGGGAAAGCCGGATATGACGAGCATAAAAACACCCTTTTTTTAATGGAAGGCGTTTCCTACTATATTGAACCTGAGTCAGTTGATGCGACATTGAAATTTGTGAGCAGCAATTTAAAGGCTGAAAGCACTATTGTGTTTGATTACATACTACCCGTTCCCATAGAAAAGCTTGACGATTATTATGGGGCGAGAGCATTACATGAGCATCATTTAAAGAATCACCCAAATGAAAAAGGCAAATTCTTTATCGAGGAAGAAGCGGTAGCAGCATATTTAGAACAAAGAGGATTAAGAGTAGTTGAACATCTGGATTCTAGCGGGATGGAGAATAGATACCTGATTAATAAAGATGGATTATCTATCGGTCAGGTTACCGGGTGGTTTCGTATAGTATTAGCTGCATCAAGATGCAACAGCGCAGACTTGCTCTGATCAACCCAAAATCTGTTAGACCCAATTATGAAAAAACAATAAAAGAGCCCGACTCCTTGCGGAATCGGGCTCTTAATATTTGGCTCCCCAGCGCGGACCCGTCTGGGCACTGGGAGATCACGGTAAATCTTTGATTTTCCCGTTCGCCAGTTGTATAATCCTATCTTTGGCAGGTATGCCGTAATTGTGGTAAATGGCATTTTAGAATGTATATGTGGCTGTA
>JAPLIX010000448.1:0-3917 GCA_026388865.1 Pseudomonadota bacterium
AATCCCCCAGTGGCCAGGTGGTGGCCACCGGGTCGGCAGATAGTACCGGGCAAAATCCCCCACCCCGGCCACCGGCTTTTGCTGGTGGGAGCCCTGAATCAATCATGATCCCTGCCCATGCCCGGTCAGCCTGTGAAGAGCACCGGCAGTGGATAGAAAAGCAGGTGCAGCTGGGCAGGAATGCCGTAGCCATGTATCAGGACCTGGTCGAGCAGTTCGGGTTTACCAGCAGATACAACAGCGTAAAACGTTTTGTCCGGGCGTTGCGCAAGAAACAGCCGCAGCAGTATGACCGGCTTGAGTTTCTGCCCGGAGAAGAGGCACAGGTTGACTACGGCCAGGGAGCTCTGACCCGGCATCCCGGGACCGGCACGTACCGGCGTCCCCGGCTTTTTGTGATGACCCTTCGATACTCCCGCCGCTCGTTCCGCAAGGTTGTATGGAAGTCCAGCCAGGAGGTATGGGCACAACTGCACGAAGAGGCGTTCCGTTATTTTGGCGGATGCCCCCAGTACGTGGTGCTGGATAATCTCAAGGAAGGGGTTATAAAGCCAGACCTCTATGAACCGGAACTAAATCCCGTGTATGCAGCCATGCTTGCCCATTACGGGGTGGTGGCAGACCCGGCCCGGGTGAGAGATCCAAACCGGAAGGGCACCGTTGAGAATGCTATCCAGCACACGCAGAACACGGCGCTCAAAGGACGCAGATTTGAGAACATTGAAGAACAGAACAGGTTTTTACTGCACTGGGAGGAGACCTGGGCGGCACAGCGGATACACGGCAGAACAAAAAGACAGGTTGCGGAGATGTTTGCCGAAGAAAAGCCGTCTTTAAAGATTCTGCCGCAGGGAAAATCCGGGGACACCATACTAGTTTTTCTGCTTCTTTGGTCTCCCGCCTTTTTGCGGTTTCAATACTCTACCCAGTTTTTCTTCCAACTGTCCAACAAATCTTTTACTCCCCAGTGGTCGCCCGGTTCGTTCGTGTTTGCGCAGCGCACTATATTCCTCTTCGGATACACCACCGGCAAGAAACTCTCGCCAGTTATCTACAAGTCTCAGCAATGGTTTCACCACTACCAGTCCATCAGCGCCACCCTTTATATGTGCCGCTGCACTGCTCCAGGGGTAAACTCCGGGGTGCTTTATGAGTTTTGCTCTCACCGGATTAAGTTCAATATACCGGGCTGCTGCCAGCAGATACTGCCCATCCAGCACATAGGATGCAAAACGGCCCTGCCACAAATGACCACGCCAGTTCTCTCGAAAGTTTATATGTCTGGTGTAGCGGCGATGTGCCTCTCCTATCGCCCGGCGAAGTCCATCTTCAGAGTCTGGGGCCATAATGAAATGAACATGGTTTGGCATCAGACAGTAGGCCCAGATTGCAACTCCACACCGGCCACACCATTCGGCCATAAGCTCTAGGTATACTTGATAATCATTATCGCAGAAAAAAGTCTTCTGGCGTCGGTTGCCTCGCTGCGTTATATGATGTGGGTATCCAGGTATCACCACCCGTGCCATTCGTGCCATAGTACCCTTCTACGATTCTGCTGTTTCCTTGTCAATCAAAAACTAGTATGGTGTCCCCGGATTTCCCAAAACTAGTATGGTGTCCCCGGATTTCCCGGGATTTCCCGGATTTCCCGATAGCAGTAATCATTTTGTAAAATCGATTAAAATTGGTTAAATGTTTGCCAGCTAAAGTGCTTGACAGTCAATTTAACAAAGGATTAAAATTATAACTAATGTCAGAGTAGTTTTTGATTAAACAATTGAATAAAAAGAACAAAAGCAGAATGAAGGAGGGACAAAGGAATGAAGTCTGCTATTGGTTCTAATAGCTAATAAAAACGCTTATAGGTTCACGAATAGAACTATAGGCGGTTTTTTGTTTTTTAGAAACACAAATCAAAGGAGAGGTTCATATGAAAAAAATACTCTCTGCTGCAATTGCAATACCTTTATTTACAATATTTTTTACAATGCCAGGTGAAACCGTCCATGCCACTTGCGAAGATGACTGTCAAGCGACGATTGATGCCTGTTCAGAGGGATGCGGATTCAGTCCATTTTGCTTGAGGCAATGTATGAGTTACTATAGTTATTGTATCTCCTCATGCAATGTGACTACCACAACAACAATAGCAACAACCGCAGTTCCGACAACTACTACGACAGTCATTTGCGATTCTGGTTCTACCGTAGATGCAGATGGCGACGGAAAAATAGACTTTTTATCTTCATGCTGCTCCAATGCAAATGGCAACTGTGACTATAATGATGCACAATATGACGGCACGGTACTATACATCATCAATAGTGATGGCACACAGGAAGTACGGAAAACATATGCTGATGTTAGTTTTAATGCAGTAACTCCGGTTTTTCATCCAACCCGTGATTTAACAAGAAACTACTGCACAAATCTCAGTTGGGGAGGAATTGATACCTGGCTGCCGCTGGATGAACTGGATATCTGGAAGCTTGCCTCCGCTGATTATCCTTTTGAAAGCAACTGTTCGAACTATCCTGATGGTTGCCACATATTCTCAACTTCATGGAGTTCAAAAACAGTATGGACTCAACCGCCTTCACCGTGGAACGCACACCTTGATTTATCTTTAATGTATAATCAGAACTGGTACAGGGGATGGATTTTAAAGGGATGCAATGGAAATGAGTTAACCGCTAACTGTAATTACTGGTTCGCCATACGAGAATCAGATGTTTACAGTTACCCCAAGTATGAAACAGACCCACGCTGGCCCACTGCTCAGCCAATGGTGATTTGTAAAGCAAATGTGTCAATATCAACAACCACAACAGTGCCAACACTTATAGAACTTTCATCTTTCACCGCCACCCCCAAGGCAGGCAAAGTAATAGTTGAATGGTCAACCGAATCAGAAATTGACAATGCCGGTTTCAACCTCTATCGCTCAGAATCAGCGGATGGGGAATATATCAAACTCAATACTTCTCTCATACCCGCAAAAGGTTCATCTACCCAAGGTGCAACTTATGAATTTGTAGATACTGATGTTCAGAACAGAAAGACTTATTACTACAAACTGGAGGATATAGACCTGACCGGTACTTCAACCATGCATGGGCCGGTGAGTGCAACACCAAGATTGATTTACGGAAATAAGTAACACGCATTAATCCAAATTAAAAGGAGCTATATGAAACACAAAATTATTATTTTATCTATTTCCCTTTTGCTTATTCCAATTAGTGTCTTTGCAGGAAGTTGGCAGACAATAAATACAGGGAATACTAATTCACTTATCGCCATTTGGGGGAGTAGTGCAAATAATGTATTTGCAGTAGGAGGTGTTGGAACAATCCTGCAGTACAATGGAAACAATTGGACTGCCATGAACAGTGGGACTACAAAAACAATTTGGGGAGTCTGGGGTACTTCTGCAACTAATGTTTATGCAGTTGGGGGTACTCAATCAAGCTCAACTGATGGGGTTATTCTTCATTATGACGGGACAGATTGGTCTAAAATTTTTGACAGTGGAGATGTTTTGTACGAAATTTATGGGAGTTCAGAGAATAATATATATGCAGTAGGCGGTGGTGGGGTTTATCCAGGGAATGCGGTAATTTTTCATTATGATGGAACCGCTTGGACTAAAATTTACAATGGAACAAATGCTTTCAGGTGTTTATGGGTAAGTAACGATGGAAGGGTTTATGCTGGCCATGTTTTTGGGGGCATTAGGTTCTATGATGGAACAAATTGGCATGAAAGTTCTGGCGGTTCTAATATCTACGGGATATGGGGGTCAGCGTGGAATGATGTCTATGCAGTCGGTCACGAAACAATAATTCATTATGATGGGAATCAGTGGTCTTATTTATCAGTCCCAGGGGATAAACATGGTGTGTGGGGTAGTT
>JAPLIX010000448.1:3922-23227 GCA_026388865.1 Pseudomonadota bacterium
CTGCCACAGATGTTTTTTTAGTTGGATATTCTGGATACATTTATCATTATGACGGTTCTAATTGGTCTCCCATGGTAAGCGAGACTACTGAAATGATACCCAGAGCATGGGGGAGTTCAGGGAATAATGTGTTTGGAGTTCTTTCTAATGGGAATATACTGCACTATAGTGGAGCATCAACGGTGATTGATTTATCCTCTCTTGTTGCTACGCCTTCCGATAGAGAAGTGATTATTCAGTGGGCAACAGAATCTGAAATTGACAACGCTGGCTTTAATATTTACCGTGCGGAATTAGAGAATGTAGAATATGCCAAAATAAATACTTCCTTAATCCCTGCCCAGGGCTCATCTACCCAAGGTGCATCGTATGAATTTATTGACAATGATGTGCTGAACCGTAAGACCTATTACTATAAACTGGAGGACATAGACCTGAACGGCGCATCAACTATGCATGGCCCGGTGAGTGCAACACCGAGGTTGATTTATGGAATGAAGAAATAGCGAAGTATCTTAATGATAATATTCTAAAAGCGGAGTCAGTAACGGCTCCGCTTTTTTGCACCCCTCGCCAACTATACAATTACTATACAGTGGGCAATAAAAAAGCACTCAGGAAAATTCTAAGTGCTCGAAATTTCTTATGGGCCATCGGGGACTCGAACCCCAAACCATGATGGGTTATATTTATTGTATTTGCCCGCTTTCAAGAAGTCTTTTTAATGCTTCGTCAAAAGTGGTAATTATTATTTTTGCTGACCGAACTGCTTCTTGTGCCTCATCTTCATTAATTTCAGAAAAGTCCTGATAATCTGCTTCATGCCTCAAATCCATAAGAAGCTGGATTGATTTAAAGCTCACCTCTGAAATAATACCTGTTTTGATAAAATCTTGATTAAAAAGAGAAATGACACCGGAATGTTTTGACGAATCTTTAGCAACCAGGGCAAGAAGTGCCCGCATAGCATAAAAAATTGCGTAGTATGCTCTGTTGACGGTCAGTCTTAAATTCTTACGTGAAAGCTCTTCCTGTGCCTCCCCTAAAGCTTCCTCTGCCCGCTGGAAGCGGTGCAGCGCCAGCGCTTTTTGTTCTTTCGTTATAACCATATCCCCTCATGTTTTACTGCCTGTCCAAAAGGTGATGCCTGGATTGCAGGGTTTTCCCATGTCGCCGTGTCATAGCGTATGGTGGATATAAGAACATTATGTTTTATGTTTTGTTCCGCGGCCAGTTCTGAGATAGTCTTCTTTATTTGAATAGATATTTTATCAAGTACAATTAATATATCTATATCTGAGTTGCTTTCAGATTGCTCCCGTGCTTTTGAACCAAACAAAATAATCTCTTGAATACTCGGCCCAAATAATGCTTTCAATCGTTTGACGAACTCAAGAACAGCATCTCTTTCTTCAGGTGTTAACCGGGATAGTCTTGACAAAGTATTTTGTTGCTGATTTTTCATAAGACACCTTGTTTGTATATCAAGACCTGTCAGTGCTGAGCGATGTATAGAGAGTTTAAAACTGCGGCAGGAACGGCATGGTAAATTACATGGAGACGGTCTCGCAAATCTCCAATATTTTTTCAAAATGTGAGAAGCAACGATTTGAGTTTTGGTGGGCCATCGGGGACTCGAACCCCAAACCTACTGATTAAGAGTCAGTTGCTCTGCCAGTTGAGCTAATGGCCCGCTAATTTTTCAATGGCTTTTTTAATTAACACACATCCGCTCTTTTATCAAATATTTTTTATTTACCTGCGATGTGCGGTTCCGCGTAGCAGTAAAGACAGCCATACGTGCATTTCAGTGAATACCATCCGATATCAATGCTCTCGGTGCAGCCGCACTGCGCTCGCTGGCCTTTTGCCCTTTTCAAGGAACAAGTAAGGCCCTGCGGGTGAAGTTCTGTTAACAGCGCCCCATCAATACAGCGCGAGCGCTCAAAGCCATCTATTGAGCAGTAATAGATTTTCATACCCAGGCTGTTTGCAACTTCCTCCAGCTGTTGTGCCTGCGCTGCCTGGTTTTCATAGGAATATGTCCGTAACGTAAATCCGTTCTTTTGCATTCGCCGGACAACTTTTTTATAGGGTGCTGCCCAGCTGGTCCTGCAGGTAGTGATACCATGCTTTCTTATCCTTTCTTCCATGGCGGGGAACAAAGAGAAGTTTTCTATCTGGCCGGTGCAATCTTCTGCCGCAATGATGGGATCAAACCGCCATAAAATCCTCTCCGGCCCTTTAACCAGCTGCACCAGTTCCGGGATCATCTCCACAACCCGCTCCCATGGCGGAATCCCCGGCTCCAGGACGCTCCCCCCCAGCCCGGTAATCGTCAGATGAACATAGACCTGCGCATACTGCGACAACACCTCCCGGAGTGCTTGATGGTGAATCATGTTGCAGGGGTTTTTCGTCCAGATGACAATGGTGTGGACTTTTTCCGGCGGGTATGCTTTCAGCTTTTCAATCAGATAATCAGGATAGCATCCGACCAGGTCGGTCCTGCGGCTCGCGGAAATGACAACCGGCAGTTCGTGATCCATAGACTATTTGCCCTAAACAAGCATTTGGTAGTTAATACGGGAAGAAAAAACTCAAAACATGAAATCCTAAATCCAAAACTCTAAGCTCTAAACAATATCAAAATAATAAAATTTCAAAACACAGACAAAGGGCAACTGCAGAGGGTTTTAACATTGATATTTTGAATTTGTTTAGGATTTAGATATTAGAGTTTAGAATTTAAACGATCAAAGGCTGGCGTTTGCAACTCATTATTTCACCTTTCTATAGGTTGCTTTATATATTACCCTGCCCTGGATGAGATATTTCCGTTCATAGGAAGTAGCTGCCTTCTCGGGTTCTGTCTCGTGCGGGGCACACTCCTGCCGCGCGATCTGCTCAAGGCCGCTGCAGGCGCCCGCGGCCAGCAGCATCTCGTCAAAATAATCCTGGAAATCGGTTGCCATACAAAGCTGCCCGCCGGGTACCAGGGCGCAGCGAACGCTCTCAACAAATCCGCTGTTAATAAGCCGCCGTTTCCAATGCCGTTTTTTAGGCCAGGGGTCCGGGAAATAGATGTGAACTGCTGCAACTGAATTTCCCGGCACAAACTTCTTTAAAACAAAACCAGCCTCTCCTTTTATGATCCTGATATTCTTCTGCGTTGCGCTCTTCTTTACGCGCTCTTTGAGCATGCGGAAAAATCGTGCCGACATTTCTATCCCCAGATAATTCATCCCGGGGTTTTCCCGGGCGCTTTTGATAATAAACATCCCCCGGCCGCAGCCGATTTCAATCTCAAGGGGATTCGGGTTGCCGAAAACAATTGGCCAGTCACACAGCCCCTCCCACTGGCTGAGTTTGATTTCACAATCCGGCGCACTTTCCGCTTTTTTCAATTCACTGCTTTCAGCCTCAGGTTCAAAATTCATAGATTATATTCAGCCTTTCTGTAAAAATTCCCGTACCGGCAATACCATGCCCGCCTGGAATTGGCATTGCTTTTTTCCTGTTTTTTATGTATAAACAATATTCCATAATTTTTCCACACCTTAAAGCACATATCTCGAAAAGAGAAATCTTCATAACGCGACAGAAAGGAAACTATAAAGATGAACTACGATGTAAAAGACATTAAAATGGCGGATAAGGGCAGGCTGCGGGTAGAGTGGGCAAACCAGAGCATGCCGGTGCTGAACCAGATCAGGGATCGCTTTGCAAAAGAAAAGCCGCTGAAGGGCGTGCGGCTGGCTGCCTGCCTGCACGTGACAACCGAGACCGCAAGCCTGGCAACGACCCTGAAAGCAGGCGGGGCTAAGGTGGTCGTGTGCGCGTCAAATCCCCTCTCCACCCAAGATGATGTGGCAGCATATCTGGCCAAACATGAAGGCATCGAAGTATATGCCATCAAGGGTGAAGATACCAAGACCTACTACAATCATATCAATGTGGTACTTGATGCCAAGCCGCAGATAACCATGGACGACGGGGCTGACCTGGTATCAACTCTGCACAGCACCCGCAAGGAGCAGCTGCCCCATGTGATCGGCGGCACCGAGGAGACCACCACCGGCGTCATCCGGCTGCGCAGCATGGCGGAAAAGAATGTTTTAAAATTCCCCATCATCGCGGTCAATGATGCCAACACCAAGCACCTGTTTGATAATCGCTACGGCACCGGGCAGAGCACCCTTGACGGCATCATCCGGGCCACGAACCGGCTGCTGGCAGGAAGTGCCTTTGTGGTATGCGGATACGGCTGGTGCGGCCGGGGCGTGGCCATGCGGGCCGGCGGTGAAGGGGCAAGCGTTATCGTGACCGAGGTTGATCCCTTGAGGGCGCTTGAAGCGGCCATGGACGGGTTCCGGGTGATGCCGATAGCACAGGCGGCAAAGATCGGGGATTTCTTCTGCACGCTGACCGGTGACATCAATGTCATCAGGAAAGAACATTTCCTAACGATGAAGGACGGGGCGATTGTCTGTAACTCCGGACACTTTAATGTGGAGCTCGATCTTGAGGGCCTGGCAAAGCAGACCAAAGCACGGCGTCAGATCCGGGATTTTGTTGAAGAGTTCACGATGAAGAACGGCAAGCGGGTCTATGTGCTGGGGGAAGGACGGCTCATAAACCTGGCAGCTGCCGAAGGCCATCCCTCAAGCGTTATGGACATGAGCTTTGCCAACCAGGCGCTGTCAGCTGAGTACATGGTGAAGAATGCAAAAAACCTGAAGGTGGGTGTTTACAAAGTGCCTGATAAGATTGATGCAATGATCGCCAAGCTGAAGCTTGAGAGCATGGGCATCAGGATCGATAAGCTGACCCCTGAACAGAAAAACTATCTCTCTTCCTGGGAAGTGGGAACATAACAAGCTGCAATCGGTAAAATCCGATTGCAAAGAGGGTTCAAGGATTCATGGGTTCAAGCATAATGCGGATTTCGGAATTCGGATTGCAGAATAATAATTCTAAAATTATTCCGCATTCCGCGATCAGCATTCCACAATTCTTTTCTTAACCCTCGAACCCTAGACCCCTTGGCTCCTTGGCCCCTATTGATGCGAGGTCCGTATGCCCTTAGACGTCTATGCCTTTGGCAGCGCGCTGGTGGATATTCAGGTAAGTATTGATGATTCCCTGCTGCAGCAGCTTGAGCTTAAAAAGGGAAACATGTACCTGACTGACCGCAGCCGCCAGGAGGAAGTGCTGAAGAAAATCCTCGGCGGGGGCCTTGCCAGCCTTGACGCGCTGGGAGACAAGGCAAACCTCGCTGCCGGCGGCAGCGCCGCCAATACCGTCTACGGCATAACCCAGCTGGGCGGCAGGGCCGGGCTGTGCGGAAAGGTGGCGGCTGATCCCCTGGGAAACTTTTACAGCAAAGACATGCGCAAGGCAGGGGTGCTGTTCAACGCACAGCTGGTTGAAGGCATGACCGGCACCTGCATCGTGCTCATTTCCGACGATGCCCAGCGCACCATGCTCACCTGCCTTGCCGTATCAAGCGAGATAACCTACGATGACCTGCATGAGCAGTCCCTGCAGGAGAGCGCATATATTTATATTGAAGGCTACCTGTTTGACAGCGCGGTGGCAACGAAGACTCTGCTGAAAGCAATTGAAACGGCAAAGAAGCATAAGGTCAGGGTGGCGCTCTCGGCCTCTGACTCATTCTGCATTGACCGGCACAAGGACCAGTTTATCCAGCTCATCAAAAACGATGTTGACCTTTTGTTTGCAAACAAAGATGAAGCGCAGGCACTGACCGATACCGGCTCTCTTGATGACGCGCTGAAAGTTCTCTCCGGCTGGTGCAAACAGAGCGCCATCACTGACGGCAGCCGCGGCTCAGTTCTGTCCTTTGACAGCACCGTGCTGAAGATGCCGCCCTACCCGGTCATCGCTGTCGACACCACCGGCGCGGGTGATTCCGACGCGGCGGGGCTTCTGTACGGGCTGACCAACGGCTATTCACTTGAGGCAAGCGGAACGATTGCGAGCTTTTTTTCTTCCCGGGTGGTGTTTCAACTGGGGCCGCGCTACAGCGGGGATATTAAAGAGGATTTAAAGGAGCTTCAGCTTTAGCGAAAATATTTCTCCATATCTTGCGCAATATCTGTAAGCCCGAGAGCTGTTAAACGCTCAGGACGCGGGATGCCGGTCTTCTCGTCCCAGCCGCGCATCCGGTAGTAATCTTCAAGCATCCTGCCGAACTTTTCTTTGTCCAGATACGACCCGTCGAATGCGCCGCCAGAGGTCTTTTCTTCCGCCCACTTGCCCTGCAGGAAATCATCTTCTTTGCGTATTCCTTCGCGCACCAGCATCAACCCCGGTGACAGCAGAATAGATTTCAGCCATGTCGCTGATGTTGATGCCGTGGCCGTTGTGCGAGGTGTTGAACTTACAGATCTGGAGCGCGTCTGCCAGGGTGTAGATATCCTGAAAATAAATGGTAGAGGAAGCCTTGTCATAGGAGTCGTGCTCAAGCACGCTCGCCGTGCCGAAGCGCGCAACAGCTTCCTCCGTTGACATGATGGCTTTGCCGCCCAGGGGGATTTCTATCATGTTGCTGCCCCGCAAATGGTCGCAGCCTCTGGTAGCTGTCGCAAAGGTGAGGGCAGTGCCTTTCAGCCCCCGAATGTCAACGCCGCCCAGCACCATGCCCTTAGCGTGGCTGATAGCCTTCTCTGCACCCCGGCCGATCTTCTGCGCCGCAATGACGGCTCCGTCGGCAAGCATTGCGCCAAAGCCCTCGCGCCGGGCAATGCGCGGAATCATGGCGATCATGGACTCGTAGTTTCCCCAGTCAAACTCAAGGCCGCCGGTTTCTTCCCGGGAAATGATTCCCTGCTCGTACCAGTCCATGACATAGGACATAAGGCAGCCGAAGTCGAGCACGTCTATGCCGTACTGGTTGCACAGGGAATAGATTTTAAAAAGCGACGGCGCGTAATAATTGCCGCAGGTGGGGCCGTTATAGGACGTGCAGCCCTCGGGTATCTTGGTTCCTTTGAGCCCGGCATAGGGGCCTTCTTTCACTTCCCAGCTCTTCATGCAGCCGACCCGGCAGGAGAAGCAGCTGCTGGATTTGGTATAATAATCCCGCGCCAGCGTCTCACACGTCACTTTTTCCGCGTGCTCCCAGCCGCCGGTATGCCGGAAGTTTTTCCACGCCAGCAGCCCGGATTCGTTTTCAATGGCCAGCGGTCCCGCCATGCCGTAGGTCGAGAACATCTTGAAGAAGGGGGAACCTTTAATCTTTTTGTTTATCCTGCTGACAACTGAACGGAGTTCACGTTCACGCGCTATCGCGACCTTCTGCGACCCCGTGCCGATAACGACTGCTTTCAGGTTTTTTGAGCCCATGACAGCGCCCATGCCCGTTCTGCCGGCCACATTATAGCCATGCACAACGCAGGCGGTCCGCACCATGTTCTCGCCGGCCGGGCCGATGCATGCAATCTGGGGTTTCTCCGACCGGAACTGTTTTTTCAGCAGCGCCTCGGTTTCATCGGTAGGTTTACCCCACAGGCTGCCGGCTTCCCTGATTTCCGCCTTCCCGTCATGCACAGAGAGATACACGGGTTGCTCTGCTTTTCCCGTTATAACAATATGATCAAATCCCGCGCGCTTCATCTGCCGGCTGAAAAACCCGCCGAAATTGGCATCACCCAGTATCCCGGTAAGCGGTGATTTCGCGCTCACCGTGCAGCGCGGGCTCGAGGGCGCGGAAGTGCCGCTCAGCGGGCTCGTGCCGAAGATGAGGAGGTTGTGCGGTGACAGGGGGGATGTTTGAGGCGAAATTTCGTTATACAGAATCCGGGAGTTGATGCCGCGGCCGCCAATAAAGGTATGGGCAAGATCTTCATCCAACGGCTCGCGCTTTACAGAACCGCTGCTTAGATCAACCCGCAAAATATGGCCCATCCAGCCGTACATGCTTTCTCCAAAAAAATGAACCACAGAAAACCACAGAAAATTTCTCGTTTCGTCTGAACCCCTCGGCCTTGACTTCGATGAGCTCAGCCGAATCGAGCTCGTGGCCGAAAGGCTCAACGTCGAAGACAGTGTTCCCGAAGGTTTTCGGGACTGTGGTTTTTTTATTACAGCCCTGCCAGAAGCCGCTCAGCATCAAGTGCTGCCATGCAGCCCATGCCCGCAGAGGTCACCGCCTGCTTGTACACCGGGTCGGTTACATCTCCTGCGGCAAAAATTAGCATCCATCTCCACCTGGCCCTTGAATACCGCGGTATTCGGCTTGTGGCCGATGGCGATAAAAATACCGTCCGCGGTCTTAACCTGCGTCTCACCGGTCTTTACATTCCTGATCAGCGCTCCGGTGAACGTGCCTTTGTCCACGTCCTGTAAATCCTCGATCACCGAGTCCCAGAGAAAGTGAATGTTATCGATAGCAAATGCCCGCTGCTGCATGATTTTTGAAGCGCGTAGCTCATTTCTGCGGTGCACCACGGTTACTGATGCGGCAAGGTTGCTCAGATACATTGCCTCCTCCAGTGCCGAGTCGCCGCCGCCCGCCACCAGAACCTCCTTTTTTTTAAAAAAGAATCCATCGCAGGTGGCGCACGTGGAAACCCCCCGGCCCATGAGCTTCTTCTCCGCCGGCAGTCCTATCAGCTGGGCGGAAGCTCCTGTTGCGATGATCAGACACTCGGTCTGCAGTGTTTCGCCTTCCCGGGTAACGGTAAACGGTTTTTCAAGAAGATTCACGGCCGTAACTGCACCGGACTTAAACTCTGTGCCGAACCGCGCTGCCTGCGCCTTCATGTCCGCCATGAGCTTTGGCCCGTCAACGCCTTCAGGGCTTCCCGGCCAGTTTTCTACGACGGTGGTGGTGGTGAGCTGTCCGCCCGGCTCCATCCCTTCAAGCACCAGGGGGTTGAGCTGGGCGCGAGATGCATAGATTGCCGCCGTGAGCCCGGCAGGACCTGAGCCGATTATTATGAGTTTCCGCATCAATGAACCTCCCCAACGCTACTGATACTGTTTAGCAAATGTATGCGCATGGTAAATACTAAATTCTAAGCACCAATCTCTAAACAATATCAAATGTCAAAATTCTCCAAGTAAGAACCTTAGCCTGGAATTTAAGTTTTTGAAATTTTAAATTGTTTCGGATTTAGAAATTCGTATTTAGAGATTAATCGTTTACTGCTTCTTCTCCTGTGCCAGAGGCTGTAGCTTTTCTTTCAGCCGCTCTAAAAACTTTTCTGAATTTTTAGCCGGGATAAGAAGCTTGTGGTCTCCCTCAGAAAGGTAATAGCCCCGCAGCTCAGGGTTGAGGTCATGGATATTTTTAAAGGTTGTCTGCGCTGCTTCCGCAATAATTCTGATATGCACTGATTGAGGCAGAGAAAAGGCCACCTCTTTTACCTCAAGCGGACGATAGTACTCTGAGTCCGGGAGGGTAAATCCGTACTGCGCGGGATTTGCGAGAATGATTTTAATGGCGAAGATCCTGAAAAGATATTGTTCTGTCTCCTGGGGCAGGTCAAGGTCAAAATATTCCCTGACCCCCTGCTCTGCAAGCTCACGGGCTACCCGCTCCTCCCCGCAATTATACGCAGCCAGAGCGAGCGTCCAGTTCCCGAACCGTTCGTTCAGGGATGTCAGATACTCAAGGGCCGCAGTCGTTGACTTCTGCAGGCTGTAGCGCTCATCAACGCGGTCCTGGGTCTTCAGGCCGAAGCGGTTGCCGGTATCCTTGATAAACTGCCAGAACCCGCCAGCTCCTTTAGGAGAAAGGGCTTCGGGGAAAAAATCACTTTCTGCAACAACCACATATTTCAGGTCATCCGGGAGCCGGGACTGCTTTAACTGTTCTTCAATAAAGGGGAAATATCTTCTGCCCCGCTTAAGCCAAAGAATCACCTGCGCTTCCTTGCCGAGAGCCAGGAGCAGCTCCCGGTCAAGCCGCTCCCATAGATCGTCCCGCTCAAGGGGTACCCGCTCATTGCAGAAACTCAAGCTGCGGGGAGTTGAGAATTGCAGGAGATAGGGTTTCTGGGCTGGCGTCTTTTCTGGTGCGGCGAAACCTTCCGTTAGGAGAAGGCAGAGAACTAACAAAATCGGCGCGAACATGCGCATTGTGCTCTTCATACAGGAGCCTCCGTTAACAGACATTATTTATTTGCGATAGAGTCATAATTTAGCATATACCCTGTTTTCTTACAAAACTTTTTAGGCACCCGTGGTTCCCATTTTACTTGATTTTATTGCAAAGCTCTGGTAGTTAAAGTAGTCTTATAAAAGTTATGTGATAGGGAGGACTATGGCACGATCAAAGAGAAAAAAAGTTATCAAAAGGCAAATAATTAACGTCAAGCACAAGAGGCAGAAGGAAAAGGCAAAAGTAACCGCCGTGCAGGCACGGAAAAAGAAACAGGCAGAAGCAGGGAATCATTAATCCCGGCACTGGATGGCTAAAAAAATAATGCCCTGCTGTGTTGCAAAAAATGTTCAGCAGGGCAGAAGTTTTTTATTTTGACTTTTTGTTGGCGCAGTGCTCGGTAACGCCGATTTTGGCCGTTTCTGCAAAGGCAGAAGAAGGGTACTTATCAATAAACTTCTGGTATGACGTGCACGCATGCTCATGATCGCCGAGAGCTGCATAGCACCGGGCACGGTTTAACGGGGCCATGATATTCAGGCCCCCGCGCGCATCCTGGTCCTGTTTTTCAAACCATTCAAGCGCCTTCTTGTAATCGCCCTTTCTTTCATAGACATACCCGATACCCTCATAGGCAAACGGCCGCAGGTAGGTATCTATTGCACCCGTCGTTTTCAAATAATTCTGGTAGCAGGTGAGTGCATCATCATCTTTGCCCAGGCGGTAACTGCAGGCCCCTGCATAAAAAAGAGCTGCGCTCCCTCCCCCGGTATCAGGATACTGCTGCGTTACCTTTTTAAACTCCTCGAGCGCCTGGCGGTAGGCATCTTCTTTTACCACCGGTGCTTCCCCCTTGCCGGCCTGACGGTCAGGGCTGTTATAGCGATTCAGAGCGCTGAAAAACAGTGTCTGCGACTGCTCTTCAGCCTGCGCCAGTTTATACTGCCACAGGCCGATCCCTCCGCCGATGACCACCATGATCAAGCCGACGGCAGCCACCTGCCTGATATTTTCTTCAATAAACGCCTCGATTTTGTGCCAGAGCTGCAAAATCTTTCCCGGTTCGATTACTTCCATTTCTTTTGGTAATTTTCTTCTTGGCATATCTGCTCCTGTTCCTGATAATCATACGGTTAAAAACTTAACCACAGAGCACACCCGTCCTCCGTAGCACTGCGGAGGGTGGACAGAGAAAAATACACATTTCTAGAAGGTAACAAACCGTCTGCTTCCTCCCTCTGTGTCCTCGGTTGTATTATTCCTTTTTTCCCTTTTTATTTTTTTCGATACAATGTAACAGCACAATACATTTTCTCTCAAAGTTGCGAAAAAGCTCCGTATCACTGCCCCTTTTATGCTTGATAACAGGATACGATGCGGTCGGTTATTATCCAGTACCGGTTTTTTTATGGAGACCACAGAGTATTGCTCAGTGATCTCTGTGTTTCCATAGCTGCTCCTGTTCCTGATAGTAATAAGCATTCACAGAGTTCACAAAAAACTATTCTGTGGTTAGGTATGGCGCCACGGCCTGCAACTTTTTCTCCCCGAAACCGGGGATATCTTTTAATTCCTCGACGGTGTTTATTTTCTGCTGCGCTGTCCGGTATTCTATTATTGCTGCTGCAGTTTTATTGCCTATCCCGGGTATCAGCATCAGGTCCTGCACTGTTGCCGTAGGCAGAGAGACCGGCATGAAAAAAATTAAACGGCTGGCAGCATCCATGTCGGCTGCATAGAAGCCCGGGAATTCCGCTCCGCCGGCCCGGAATATAATCCTGGTGCCGCTCTTTAGCGGCGCATCATCCGGTAGCGGTGCATTCCCTGACAAGCTCTGTCCGCTCTGCAACCCCCCTGCTGCCGGCAGCAGGCTGCGCGCGGTCTGTTCTGCTTTAAAGCAGTAATACCCCTCTTCGATACCATCACCGCGCAGCTCATATACCGCGGCCGGAGCGGTGCTGCAGGTCATCCTGTTTTCTTTACATAACCGGTATAATTTCCCAAATGCAAGCGGAACTAGCAAGATCAATATGCATAGTATTACGCTGGTCTGCTCGCGGCTGTAGGCTTTCATGCATCGTAGTCGCCGGGCGGGCGCTTATTTTTTAAACAGCTTATAGGTAATGCTGTCTGTCAGTGCCTGCCAGCTTGCCTCAATGATGTTTTCTGATACGCCGACCGTGCCCCAGCTGTCAACCTTGTCACCTGATTCCACCAGCACCCGCACCCGGGCCGCAGTGCCGTGAATGCCCGGCAGCACGCGCACCTTATAGTCAATGAGAGAAACATCTTTCAGCTGCGGATAAAATTTTTCAAGGGCTTTGCGCAGCGCATTATCCAGCGCGTTTACCGGGCCATTGCCCATGGCTGCCGTGTGCTCTATTGCGCCGCCCACTTTTACCATGATGGTTGCTTCGCAGAGGGCTTCCTCGTCTTCCCGCTTTTCATTGATGACGCGGAATCCCACCAGATCAAAATAGCGCCGGGTCATGCCGAGCGCCCTGCGCATCTGCAGCTCAAATGACGCTTCAGCCCCCTCATACTGAAACCCTTCGCGCTCCCGCTCCTTGAGGCTGTTCAAAATCTCCTGCACCACCGGGTCGTGGCTGTCAATATCAATGTTGAACTCTTTTGCCTTCTGCAGGATGGTGCTTTTCCCTGCCTGGTCGGAAACCAGTATTCGCTGGGTGTTGCCGATAGCTTCCGGCGCAATGTGCTCATAGGTCCGGGGCTGCTTTTTCACGGCGCTCACGTGAACGCCTGCCTTGTGGGCAAAGGCGCTGCTGCCCACAAACGGCTGATGCTTCAGTGGTGACTGGTTGGCAAGCTCATAGGCAAAGCGCGAAACTTCACACAAGGTGCGCAGCTCGTCGTCACCCACGCAGGGAATCCCCAGTTTAAGCTGCAGGTTGGGAATAATGGAGCAGAGGTTGGCATTGCCGCACCGCTCGCCATAGCCGTTGATGCTGCCCTGCACCTGTCGGCAGCCGCTCTGCACCGCGATGAGTGAGTTTGCCACGGCTACGTCGCCGTCATTGTGGGTATGAATGCCCAGCGCTGCGCTGGTGGCCTTTCCGGCAGCACTAACGATCTCCCGGACTTCATGAGGAAGCGACCCGCCGTTGGTATCGCACAGAATAATGCAGTCTGCCCCGCCTGCTGCTGCGTGCTGCAGAACTTTCAGCGCATAATCCCGGTTCGCCTTAAATCCGTCAAAAAAATGCTCGGCATCAAAAAACACTTCCGGGACCTGTGCTTTAAGATAGCGCAGGGAGTCCTCTACCAGCTTCAGGTTTTCTTCCAGGCTTATCTTCAGGACGTCCCGGACATGTATATCCCAGGACTTGCCGAATATGGTCACGGCACGGGTTTTGGCATTGATGAGATCGTTCAGATTCTTGTCACGGGCAATTTCTGCGCCCGGCTTTGCCGTGCTGCCGAAGGCCGTGATCACCGCTTTCTTCAGTTTATAGCGGGTGATCTCCCGGAAATACTCGTAGTCCGTCGTGTTTGCGCTTGGCCACCCGCCTTCGATGTAATGGACTCCCAGCTCATCGAGCTTCTGCGTGATGCGCAGCTTGTCCTCAAGGGAAAACGCAATGTCTTCTGCCTGGTTGCCCTCGCGAAGCGTTGTGTCGTAGAGGATGACGTTGTTCATAATTGGGGTTCTGGTTTCTGGCTACGTGCCACGGGCCACGGCTCTACTACTCCTCGGTGACTCCCAGCTTATCCAGGCCGAAGGCATTGTGCAGGACGCGGACCGCCAGCTCGGTATATTTTGAATCAATGGCGCAGGAGATTTTTATTTCAGAGGTGCTGATCATCATGATGTTAACTCCTTCATCAGACAGCACTTTAAACATCTTTGAGGCGACCCCCGCATGGCTCTTCATGCCCACGCCCACGATGGATACTTTTGCTATATTCTCATGTACCGTGACATCCTTTGCGCCGATCTCTCCGGCTGTTTTTTTAACAATTGCCAGCGCCTTATGGAGATCAGTTTTGGGTACCGTAAAGGTGAGGTCGGTGTAGCCCTCGGCGCTGGCGTTCTGGATAATCATGTCAACCACTATATTAGCCTCTGATATCGGGCCAAAGACCGTATAGGCGATTCCCGGCTTGTCCGGAACACGGATGACCGTTATCTTGGATTCATTTTTATTATAGGTTACTCCTGATACGACAACCTGTTCCATGTCTTCATCCTCCTTGGTTACCAGTGTTCCCGGTTTGCTGGTGAAGCTTGATAATACCATGACCTTGACCCCGTACTTTTTAGCAAACTCAACCGAGCGCGTCTGCAGGACCTTTGCTCCCAGGCTTGCCATCTCCAGCATCTCATCATAGCTTATTTTCTCAAGCTTCCGCGCCTCGGGACAGATGTTGGGATCAGTGGTGTACACGCCTTCCACATCAGTATAAATCTCGCACACATCAGCCTTCAGTGCCGCAGCCAGGGCCACCCCGGTGGTATCAGAGCCGCCCCGGCCCAGGGTGGTGATATTGTTGTTCTCATCCACACCTTGAAATCCCGCCACGATGGCAATTTTTTTGGCCCGCAATGCCCGCAGCAGCTCATCGGTCTCGATTTTCATAATCCGCGCCTTGCTGAAAGCGCTGTCGGTTACAATCTTTACCTGGTACCCCAGAAAAGACTCTGCGTCGACTCCCTGCGAATGCAGCGCCATGGAGAGCAGCGCAACAGATACCTGCTCTCCGGTCGCAACCAGCACATCGTATTCGCGCTCGCTGGGGCTGGGCGTCATCTGTTTGGAAAGATTGACGAGGCGGTCGGTCTCGCCGGACATTGCCGAAACCACCACGACCACGTCGTTGCCCCGGTTATAGGTATCAATAACTCTTCTTGCCACATTGCGTATGCGCTCTATATCGCCTACCGAAGTGCCGCCGTATTTTTGAACAATCAGTGCCACGCTTAGATACCTCCTTCTGCTCTCTGCTTATAGATTCTTAACAGCGCCGCGTGCTTTTCACCATGTGCTCTAAAGGTGAGCCGCCGCTCGTGTTCTGCAATATATTCCATGCTGATGATTAAACGTTCACGGGGAAGCGTGCCCTCTGCCCGGTCTGCCCACTCAATAACCGTTACCCCCGTGCCATACAGGCACTCTTCAAGCCCCAGCTCTGTCAGATCAGCACTGCTGGCAATACGATAGAGGTCAAAATGATACAGCGGGACCGTCCCCGGATACTCCTGCATAAACGTAAACGTCGGGCTGGTCACCTCATGCTCCGGAACGCCGGCCAAAACCGAAGCCAGGCCCTTGATAAAGCAGGTCTTGCCGCTGCCGAGCTCACCGACCAGGCCGACAACGCTGCCCGGCTCAAGCACGCTGGCGAATGTTCTGCCGTATTGAATGGTCTGCTGCGGACCTCTGGATATAAGCGTTAAATCCACAATTATCTAAAGCGCGGAACGCTCCTGCGCAATAAATTGCTGCAGGGCGCCCGGTATCTCATTAATAATATCAGTGGCCAGAATCCCGACGCATCCCCGCTGAGCGGAAATCCGGTCGCCGATATGGCCGTGCAAAAAAGCGGAAAGCTGCGCGGAAAAAAGCGCATCACATCCCTGGGCTATAAAGCCTGCAATCATGCCGGTCAGCACATCCCCCATGCCGCCGCTGGCCATGCCGGGATTGCCGGTCGGGTTAATATACACGTGCCCGCCCGGCTCCGCAATGACCGTGCGCGCACCTTTCAAAACGAGCGTGACGCCGAATTCAGAAGCAAATTTTCGCGCTGCCCCGATCCGGTCAGCCTGCACCGCCTGCGTGGTGGTTCCCGTAAGCCGCGCCATTTCACCGGGATGCGGGGTCAGGATAACAGGCGCTTTTGCTTTTTTAAGAATATCCGGATTGCGCGCCACCGCATTCAGCCCGTCTGCATCAATCACCAGGGGCACGGCAGCTGCTTCCAGTATCTTAAAAACAAGGGCTGCCGTCTCTTCCCGGTCTGAAATCCCCGGCCCTACGGCAACAACGGTTTTCCCCGGCAGCACCTCCTGTATCCGCTGCCAGGCGTCCATTCCCAGGAAACCGGCAGATGCATCAGGCAGCGGCTCGGTCATGGCCTCGGTCACCTTTATCTCAAGTATCTGGTTCAGGGTTGCAGGTATGCCTATGGTGACCAGTCCTGCCCCGACCCGCATGGCAGCCTGTGCAGCCATTGCAGCAGCTCCGGTTTTACCCGGTGAGCCCGCGATGATAAAAGCATGGCCATAGGTGCCCTTGTGTGAATCAGGGTTTCGCTGCGGCAGTTTTCCAGTAAAATCTTTTTCTTCCAGCAGGTGGTCCAGTAAACCCGCGCTTGACACAAGTGCCTGCGGGATTCCGATATCTATTACTTCAAGCTTCCCGGCACAGGAAGCACCGGGATAAACCACCAGGCCCTGTTTAACCAGGCCCAAGGTGCAGGTGAGGTGCGCCTTAACCGCACTGCCGAGAACCGCGCCGATTGAGGCATCGATCCCGGACGGCAGATCCACTGCCACAATGGGCTTGCCGGCTTTATTTATATCTTCAATCACCCGCAGGGCCAGCCCGGTGACTGCCGAAGAAAGCCCGGAGCCAAAGATAGCATCAACAATGAGGCCGGCATGCTGTATGTCAGGCAGCGCGCCCTGCCAGGCTGTTTCATTAGGTATCTCGGCAACAGCTCCGCCCATGCGCTGAAAAGCACGCATATTGATTGCAGCATCACCGCTTACCGTTTCTGCCTGAGCAAGCAGAAAAACTTTTACCGCGCATGAATGGTTTAAGAGACAGCGGGCGATGACAAATCCGTCGCCGCCGTTATTTCCCTTCCCGGCAAGCACGGCAACTTTTCTCTGCCGGAGATCCGGGAAATGGCGCAGCATCTGCTCAAAGGTGCCCCGACCGGCATTCTCCATGAGCACTGCGCCGGGTATCCCGATGTCCTGGATCGTCTTGCTGTCCAGCTCCTGCATCTGCCGGGCGGTTACAATATACATGGAGGCTCACCTCTGAAATTGTCTGTCCAGATACTTTTAACCGCAGAGACCTCTGAGGAAACACTTTTTCTCTGCGTGCCCTGCCATTCGGCCCCGAGCCTTTCGGCAACGAGCTCGATTCGGCTGAGCTCATCGAAGTCAAGGCCGAGTTGCTCATGGCCGAGGGGCGTACTCAGCGGTAATTTTTCCGCATCCGGGCTATCTGCGTCCGGAATATTTTTTCAAACCGGGCCCCGCTGTATCAGTGCCAGCATGTCCCGCACCGCGCGCTCCATTCCCACCAGTACTGCCCGGGCAATAATGCTGTGGCCGATGCTGAACTCGTCTATCTCGGGGATGGATACCAGCCGTGAGATATTAGTATAATCAAGGCCATGCCCGGCATTAATCCCCAGCCCCATATTTTCTGCCATTGCTACTGCCGCAATGATCCGGTCAAATTCCCGGTCTTGAGCTTTGGGGGTTTTAGCATTACAGTAGATACCGGTATGAATCTCAATAAAATCAGCGCCGATTTCCTGCGCCGCCGCTATCTGCCGGGCATCAGGGTCGATAAACAGGCTCACCGCAATCCCCCTTTTCTGCAGGCCGGCAACCGTCTGCTTCAAGCTCTTTTTCTGCCCGGCCGCATCGAGCCCGCCTTCGGTGGTGAGCTCACGGCGCTTTTCCGGCACCAGGCAGGCCATATCAGGTTTTATGTTCAGCGCGATTTTGACTATCTCGGGGATGGCCGCCATCTCCAGATTCAATCTGGTCTTGACTGTTTTTCTGAGAATCTCAACATCGCGTTCCTGGATGTGGCGGCGGTCCTCCCGCAGGTGCACGATAATGCCGTGGCAGCCGGCAAGCTCTGCCAGTGCCGCAGCAGTAACCGGGTCCGGCTCTGCTGCCAGCCGCGCCTGCCGCACGGTAGCGATATGGTCAACATTGACTGCGAGTCTGGACATAAATCTTCCCTTCGGGTTTAATGGTCGAGGGTTAAGAAAAAATGCGGAATGCTGATTGCGGAATACGGAATAATTCAAAATTAATATTCTGCAATCCGAATTCCGAAATCCGCATTGTGCTTGGACCCTTGGACCCTGCTTTTACGCTTTTCTAATCGCCGCCGCCACTTCAGCCGCCATTTTCATGGTCTTAACATCGTGTACGCGGATGAAATGGGCTCCGTTATAGACTGCAATGGCTACGGTCGCCGCCGTTCCCGGCTCCCGTTCATGGACCGGCGCATTGAGCAGCCTGCCGATAAATGCCTTGCGTGATGTTCCTACCAGAACGGGCCTCCCCAGCGCGCTGAAGGCTGACAGATGCTTGAGAATGGTAAAGTTATCTTGTTCTGTTGACTTGCCAAACCCGATTCCCGGATCAACAATAATACGGTCCACTGCTATGCCGGACTGAACCGCATATTCAATGCGCTCCTGCAAAAAGACCCGAATCTCATCAAGCAGGGACTCGTAGTGAATATGCCGCTGCATGGTCCGGGGGGTGCCCTGCATATGCATAAGTACTACCGGCACCTTGCCGGCAGCAACAAGCGTCCCCATGTCAGGATCAAAGCGCAGGGCGCTCACATCATTTACCATCTCGGCGCCTGCTGCAAGAGCCTGACGCGCAACCTCTGCTTTAGTGGTATCAACCGATATGGGCACGCTGATCCTGGCGGACAGCTCTTGTATCACCGGCAGTATCCGTTCTATCTCTTCAGCCGCTGAAACCGGCAGCGCTCCCGGCCGGGTGGACTCGCCCCCGATATCAATAATATCCGCACCTTCCGCTGCCAGGCGCAGGCCCTGAGCAATTGCCTGCTCATGGCTTGCATACTGCCCGCCGTCAGAAAAAGAATCCGGGGTCACATTCACGATGCCCATCACATAGGGGCGCACGGCAAAATCAAATACTTTTTTTCTGCAGACTATCGGCGGGAGCGGGTTCTGATTCACTGTTTGCAGCTGCGCGGGCAACTTTTCAAGCCGGCCGCTATTATGCTTCAGGCGCTTTTTCAAGAGGTTCCAGTGGCTCACCGTTAACTATTTTATCAATATCGTCTGTGTCCAGAGATTCTCTTTCCAGAAGCATCTCTGCAATCCGGTGGAGGGTGCTGATATTATCTGTGAGCAGCTGTTTTACGCGCGCATAATTTTCTGTCACGATGCTGGTGCCTTCATCGTCTATC